>NZ_JBEXKU010000033.1:0-78843 GCF_040609575.1 Streptomyces sp. NPDC004647
GGTGCCCCGCCGAGTCCCGGCGCTTGACGAAGGCCCGGATCCTTGGGATCCGGGCCTTCGTCGTCGTAGCGGGGACAGGATTTGAACCTGCGACCTCTGGGTTATGAGCCCAGCGAGCTACCGAGCTGCTCCACCCCGCGTCGGTGTGCCCCAACTCTAACCTCAAGCCGACGACCAGCGCAAATCGTTTAGGAGGCCCCCTCCGCTCACTCGGCGGCGGCCCGCGAGCATGCAGTTTGCCGAAGCTGTCACGGGACGTTCGCGCGAGTTCGCAAGCCCGGTGGGGAGGGCTCCGTACAGGCCTACCGCCCGGCGGAATCGGACTGCCGGATACGCAGGTCCGCGGGGCCTTCGCATCCGGCGTCTCCTCATGGTCGTCGTCGGCAGGGCACGACGGGGAGAGCAACCCTCACCGCCGCAGTACGGGTGCTGCGGCACGGGTACGCGGCGCTGGTACCCGGCGCGGGTGCCCGCCCCACCGGGATGGGCACCGCCCCGGGCTCACGCAACGCCGGGTGCGTCGTCCCGGGCTACGCCGTCAGCTCCTGCTGGAGCGCGTCGCGCAGCCGTGCCGCCCGCTCGGTGACCTCGGCGGGGCCCAGCTCCACCGCCTTCGAGCACCACTGCTGGCCCTCCGCCAGATCACCACGGCGCGCGGCGAGCAGCGCGAGGCGCAGCGCGGCCCGGCCGTGTCCCGCCGAGGCCGCGCGGGTCCACCAGAGGGCCGCTTCAGGGTCACTGCCCTCGCGCGCGAGCAACAAGCCGAGGTTGAACGCGCCGTTGCGACTGCCCGCTTCGGCGGCCGTGCGGTACCAGCGCGCCGCCTCCACCACGTCGCCGCGGAACGACGCGATCATCCCGCAACGGACCTGGGCCCGCCGGTGGCCCTGTTCGGCCGCCCGCTCATACCACTCCTCGCACTCGGTGGTCCCGCCGTCCCCCTCCTCGGGACGCTGCCGCCGCTCCAGCAGCGTGCCGAGCCGGAAGGCGGCTTCCGAGCTGCCGCCGCCTGCCGCGCAGCGCAGGTACCGCTCCGCGGTCCGCTCGTCGCCGTCCCGGAGCAGGGCGATGGCGACCTGCAGGGCGGCCTCGGTGTGCCCGGCCACGGCCGCGCGCTCGTACCACTGCCGCGCCATGGCGTCCTCGTCGCGCCCGGCGTGCAGGATGCCGAGGTTGAACGCGGCGTCCACGCTGCCCGCCTCGGCGGCCTTGGAGAACCACGGTTCCGCACCGGCGGCGTCGCCGCGCTGCAGCAGCAGTACGGCGAGGGCGTTCGCGGCCTCGCGGTGCCCCGCGTAGGCCGCGCGCCGGTACCACTGCTCGGCCTGTGGCGTACGGTCCTGCTCGGCGCAGAGGAGGCCGAGGTTGAAGGCGCCGTTGACGTCACCGGCGTCGAGCGCGGTGCGGTACCAGCGCTCGGCGGTCTGCGGCTCACCACGGTCGGCGTGCAGCGCGCCGAGGGCGTTGGCGGCGTTGCCGTCGCCCTCCTGAGCGGCCCGCCGCCACCAGATCGCGGCGCTGTCGGTGTCGCCGACGTCACGCAGCAGGAAGCCCAGTGCGCAGGCGGCGCGCGACTCGCCCATCTTGGCCGCGGTGAGGTACCAGCGGCCGGCCTCCCGGGTGTCGCCGCGCTCCTCCAGGAGCGTGCCCAGGTGCAGCGCTGCGCGCCGGTGACCGCGCGCGGCGGCCTGCCGGTACCACTGCTCCGCCTGGCCCTGCGCGGCGTGGTGGCCGGGGTCGTCGAGCTGCTCGTCCGGGCCACCGGCCTCCGGACCACGGGTGTCCGTACGGTCGTTGTCCGTACGGTTGTTGTCCCTACGGTGGTTGTCCGTACGGCGGTTGTCCGTATGACGGGCGTCGGCGCCGCGGGTCTCCGGAGCGGGTCTCGCCGGTGCGGGCCTCTCGAGGATCCGCTCTTCCAGCCGCTGCCGGTCCGGGCGGTGCTTGTCCAGGATGCGCGCAAGGCGGTACGCGGCCTCGCGGTGCCCCTGCTCCGCGGCGGTCCTGAACCAGCGCTCGGAACCGACGTCGCCGCGGTGCTCCAGCAGATCGGCGAGCGCGTAGGCCCCGAGGGCGTGCCCCGACTCCGCGGACTGGCGCAGCCAGTACTCGGCAGCGGGCTCGTCACCGCGCTCCCGGTAGTGGCGGCCCAGGGCGTGCGCGGCCGCGGCGGAACCGGCCACGGCGGCGATCCGCCACCAGCCGGCCGCCTCCTCCGGGTAACCGCGCTGATGCACCAGCACGCCGAGGTTGTTCGCCGCCGCCCGGTCTCCCGCTCCGGTCGCGGCCCGCAGGAACGGCTCGGCGCCGTCGAGGTCACCGCGGCGCAGCAGTAGCGCACCCACGACGCTCATCGAGTCCGTATCCCCGGCATCGGCGGCGTGCCGGTGACGGGTCTCCTCCTCCGCCTCGACGTTGAGCGTGGCGGTGCCCTGGCAGCTCTCGCCGAGCATCGGCGCATCCGGACCCGACCCGTCATCCGGCGGGTCCACAAACCGACCTGTTTCCAACAGACTTGCCTTGTCCCCCATAAGGGCCATCGTCGCACCACCTGCAACCCGCGTACACCTGGCATACCGCAGCCCGTGAAGTCACTTCGACGTTTTGTCGACTTCCCGACAGAGCTACTTGCCAAACGCTGATTCCGCGGCGTCCCCCACACAAGCGAAGGACCCGGAGTCTGTTGACTCCGGGTCCTTCTGTCGTAGCGGGGACAGGATTTGAACCTGCGACCTCTGGGTTATGAGCCCAGCGAGCTACCGAGCTGCTCCACCCCGCGCCGTTGTGTGCCAACCGTAGCACGGCGCGGAGGGGAGCCTGCTCAGTCGCCTGGCTTCGCTCCCTGGGCGGCCTTCTTCTCGGCGTCGGCGGCCCGCTTCAGCGCCGCCTCGAGGTCCTCCTGAGCCTTCCCGTACTCGGTCCAGTTCTGCTCCTGGAGCGCCTTCTGGCCTGCCTCGAACGCCTTTTGGGCGTCGCCGAGCGCCTCCTGCACCGTCGGATTCTGCGATGCCGGCGGCCGCGTACCGTCGCTCGGCGGCTTGGTCGTGCCCGTGCTCTTCCCGAAGACCTCGTCGAGCGCCTCACCCAGCGTGTTCCGGAAGGCCGTCCGGTCGTTGTAGGAGACCAGGACCTTCTTGAGCAGTGGGTAGTTGGTGCCGGCGCCGCGGACGTAGACCGGCTCGACATAGAGCAGCCCGCCGTCCAGCGGGACGGTCAGCAGGTTGCCGTACTCGACTTCCGAGTCGCCTCTCTTGAGGATGTTGATCTCGTTGGCGATCGACGTCTCGGAGTTGAACTTGCTCTGCACCTGCTGAGGTCCCGACACCGTGGTGTTGGAGGGCAGTTTCAGCATTCTGATCTTGCCGAAGTCGGGACTCTTCGCGTCCGCGTCGACGGCCATGAACGCCCCGAGGTTCTCCCGCCCCCTTGGCGTGAACGTCGTCGTCAGCGAGAACGACTGTTCCCTCTGGTCCGGCATCTTCATGCTGAGGTAGTACGGCGGCACCGCGTTCCCCGACTTGTTCGTCGGGTCCTGCGGCACCTGCCACACCTCACTGCCGCTGTAGAACTGCGCGGAGTCGGTGACGTGGTAGCGCGTCAGCAGCTCACGCTGCACCTTGAACAGGTCCTGCGGGTACCGCAGATGCTGCATGAGATCGGGGTCGATCGCACTCTTCGGCTCCACCGTCCCGGGGAACGCCTTCTCCCAGGTCTTCAGGACCGGGTCCTTGGTGTCCCACTCGTACAGCTTCACCTTGCCGTCGAACGCATCCACGGTCGCCTTGACCGAATTGCGGATGTAGTTGACCTGGTTCTGCTGTGCGACCACGGCTCGCTGGCCGTCCGTCAGTGAGTCGGCCGTCGTGTCGCCCAGCGTCGTACGGGACGAGTACGGGAAGCCGTTGGACGTGGTGTAGGCGTCGACGATCCACTGGACCCGGCCCTTCACCACCGCGGGGTAGGCGTCGCCGTCGATGGTCAGCCACGGTGCCACCGACTCGACCCGCTCCTTGGGCGTCCGGTTGTACAGAATCCGCGACCCCTGGCCGATCGCCCCCGAGTAGAGGATCTGCGGCTCGCTGAACGCCACCGCGTACGCCGCGCGGTTCACCGGGTTCGACAGGTTGACCCCGCTCTTCCCGGTGTAGCTGTACGTCTTCTCGCTGCCGTTCTTGTTGGTGTAGTCGAGTTCCTTCTGCGGGCCGCCGACGATCGAGTACTGCGAGGTCTTCTCGCCGTAGTAGATCCGCTGCTGGTAGTTGCCGAGCTCACCCTTGGTCGGAAGGTTGGACTCGGTGAAGTCCGGTGCGCCGCCGGGGGTCACCTCGGTGCCCTTCCCCGACACCGCGCCATAGCCGTGGGTGTACTTGAAGTGCTCGTTGATCCAGTTGCGCTCGGGGATCCCGTTGATGTTCAGCTCGCGCAGACCGATGACGGTGTCCTGCTCCGCGCCGTTCTTTCCCGGGTAGCGGTCAACGTCGAGAGTGCCGGGGAAGCCGTAGTAGCCACGCACCTGCTGAAGCTGCTGGAAGGTCGGCGAGACCACATTGGGGTCCAACAGCCTCAGACTCGCCGTGCTGTTCGCGTCGGTGCGCAGCTTCTCGTTGTCGCTCGTGTTGCTGATGCCGGAGTAGTCCGACACCTTCGCGCTGTCGATGCCGTACGCCTTCCGCGTGGCCTCGATGTTCTTCTTGATGTACTGCGCTTCCTTGGCCTGCTCGTTCGGCTGGACCTGGAACTTCTGCACGATCGCCGGGTAGAGCCCGCCGATGAGGATCGCCGAGAGCACCATCAGTCCGAAGCCGATGACCGGCAGCTGCCAGGTGCGCCGCCAGAGCGTCGCGAAGAACAACACCGCGCAGATCGCGGCGATGCAGAAGAGGATCGTTTTCGCGGGCAGGTAGGCGTTGGCGTCGACGTACCGCAGGCCCGTCCAGCCGTTGGTCGACTTCAGATCGCTGGACTTCACCGCGAGCCCGTAGCGGTCGAGCCAGTAGGCGACCGCCTTGAGCGAGACGAAGAAGCCGAGCAGTACCGACAGATGGCCGGTGGCGGCGGCGGTCGCACGCGCTCCGGGGCTGGTGATCCGCAGTCCGCCGTAGAGGTAGTGCACGAGCGCGGCCGCGATCAGGCTCAGCACGGCCGCCGCGAAGCCGAAGCCCAGCAGGAAGCGGTACCAGGGCAGATCGAAGGCGTAGAAGGACACGTCCTTGCCGAACTGCTTGTCCTTGGTGCCGAACGACACGCCGTTGACCCACAGGAGCCATGTGCGCCACTGGCCGGAAGCGGAGGCGCCCGCGATCAGCCCGACGAGGGCGGTGACCCCGACCAGCACCCACTTCTTGTACGGGGCGATGCTCATCCGGTAGCGGTCCAGGCTCTGCTGCTCGGCCGACATCGCGCTGAGCGGCGGCCGCAGCCGGTGCGCCAGCCAGATGTTGACCCCGACGGCAGCGGCCATCAACAGGCCGAAGACGAAGAAGAGACCGATCTTGGTCCACAGGGTGGTGGTGAAGACCGAGGAGTAATGGACCGATCGGTACCAGAGCCAGTCCGTCCAGAACCCGGCGAACATGACGAAGATCATGAACAGCACGGCCAGCACGCCCATGGTCATGAGCAGGGTCCGGACGCGCCGGGACGGTCGGTGGACTCTGATCCGTGGCCCCGTCGGGCCTCCGCCGCGGTCCGGCATCTGGAAAGCCAAGGTGCGCACCTCGAAGTTTCGCTGTCGTATGAACAGGCCCCGCGATCGTAGGGCCCACTCATGCAACTTACTCAAGCTTTACCCAGTTCCCGATCCGGGTCACGAAGGGGGCAAGATATTGAGCATGTCCAACCTTTCCCCCGGCAGCACGCCCATGGCGGCCAACCCCCTCACCCGCGCCGTACTCGAGATCGACGAGTACGCCTCCGGTCTCGGCTGGGATCAGCCTGCCCGGCTCTTCGCGCTCGTCGACACCGGTCGGTTGCGCTCCGAGGAGCCGGGTCTCGCCACCCAGCTCGGGCTCGACGACGGCGCCGAAACGTCTTCCCTGACCCCTGTGGAGCAGGACGAGCTTCCGGCCGGGAGTCCGCTCGACGAGTTCCTCGCCACCATCGCCTGGCCCGATGCGGTGGTCGGCTGCGCCATGACCGTGGAGCGGCTGATGCTCCCGCCGTCCGCCGAGTCCTCCGTGCCGGAGGGCCTGGACGAGGCGCAGCTCGCGGAGTGGGTGGCCGGGCACCCGGAGCGCCAGGAGGTCCGGATGACGGTCGCAGTGCTGCGGGACGGTGCGCGGGAGACGGCGCTGCGGCTGCGCGAGAAGGACTCGCCGACCGAGGTGCTCACCGGCTCCGACCTGGTGCCGGGACTGGCCGAGGCCCTCAAGGCGACCTTCGCCGAGTGACCCGCAGCGGGTCACTGCCGCTGGGGAGTCACTGCTGGAGAATGACCGCTGCGGAGCGCCACCCGGAGCTGCCCTTGGTGACGTCAGAGCCCCCGAGCGGAGCCCGGTTCGACGGGTCCCGGACTGGCGGGCCCGGAGTGGCGGGCCCGGACTGGCGGGCCCGGACTGGCGGGCCCGGAGTGGCGGGCCCGGGCCGACGGGCAGTTCCCGGCCGGCGGCGGTCAGCCTGTCGCGCACCGCGGCAGGTCGGCCGTGTCTCCGTTGCGGATGTCCTTCAGCGCCTTCACGGCGTCGTCCATCGTGTCGACCTTCACCAGGGTCAGTCCGCTGGGGACGTCCCGGGCAGCGGTGGCGCAGTTGTCCTTGGGCGTGAGGAAGTACTCGGCGCCCTTGGCCCGGGCCCCGACGGTCTTCATCTGGATGCCGCCGATCGGGCCGACCTTGCCGTTGTCGTCGATCGTGCCGGTACCGGCGACGAAGGTGCCGCCCGTCAGATTGTCCGGGGTCAGCTTGTCGACGATGCCGAGGGCGAACATCAGCCCGGCGCTCGGCCCGCCCACGTCGGCGAGCTTGATGTCAATCTTGAACGGGAAGGTGTGGTCGGTGCCGGCCTGGATGCCGACGATCGCCCGGTCGTCGCCCGGTGCCTTCTTCGTGGTCACGGAGACCGACTCGCGGGTCCCCGGCTCCGGCTTGCCCGCCTTCTCCGCCGCCGCGGCCGCCTTGGCCGGGACGATGGTGAACTCGACCCGCTGACCCGGCTTGTGCCGGGTCACGAGCTTCGCCACATCACCGGGCTTCCCGACCCGCGTACCGTCCACGGCCTTGATCACATCGCCCGCGTGCAGCCTGCCCTGGGCCGGGCTGTCCTTGACGACGGAGGCCACGACCACGCGCGCGGAGACCGGGAGGTCCAGCACCTTCATCGCCGCGACCTTGGCGCTCTCCTGGGACTGGCTGAACTCTTCGGCGTTCTCCTGAGTGACCTGCTCGGCGGTCTGGCCGTCCGGGTACAGCGTGCTGTGCGGGACGACGGCGTCGTCGTGGGAGAGCCAGCCGTAGACCGCCTCGACGAGATTCATCCGGTAGTCGGCGCCAGTGACCCTGACCGTCGTCATATTGAGGTGGCCCGTCGCCGGATAGGACTTGCGCCCGGAGATCTGCAGCACCGGCTCGCCGCCGTGCTCGCCCAGGGTGTTCACCGTCGGACCGGGAGACAACTCCGAGTACGGCACGGGAATCAGCACCCCGGCACACAGCAGTGCGATCAGCATCAGAGTTGAAGCGAGCATCGTCGCGGTGCGGCGTGGCATGGAACGACAGTACGGGACGGGTCCGACAGTGCACTTCCGGGGCCGGTCCGTACGGGGCGGCCCGGCGGTACGTGACCCGCGGCGCGCCCGTGGGCGTCAGGCCGCGTCGGACTCGGAGCCGGGACGTTGTTCCATCGCTTCGCGGAAGCGCGCATAGCCCGCCAGCTCGGCAACATCACCGATCTTCCGATTACGAGCGGCCCAGCGGGCCCACACCGCGGCGACGACAGCCGCAACAACCGGAATCAGCAACCAAGCGAGCGCCGCCATACCGGCCTCCCGACCCCATACACAAGCACAACTGACCGATGAGCAGATTAACCATCCGCCAGATCAACGCTTACCGCGGGGGGTGGGTTACGCAACCGGAGAGGGCCATCCGAGGAACCGTCCGGCACCCGGCCACCGCCCGCCCCGACGACGGCGCTACGCGCCAACCCTCCCGCTCGCCCGGCCACCGCCTCAACGACGGCGCTACGCGCCGACCCATTCCTCGGTGCCATTGGCAAAGGTCTGGTGCTTCCAGATCGGGACTTCGTGCTTCAGATCGTCGATCAGGCGGCGGCAGGCGGCGAACGCCTCCGCTCGGTGCGGGCAGGAGACCGCCACGACCACCGCGAGATCACCCACCGCGAGGTCGCCCACCCTGTGGACCGCGGCCATGGCACGTACGGGGAAGTCCGCGGCGACCTTCTCGGCGACGCGGCGCAGCTCGGCCTCGGCACTGGGGTGGGACGAATAGCCGAGGGCCGACACATCGGTCCCGCCGTCGTGGTCACGCACGGTGCCGACGAAGAGCGCCGTGCCGCCCGCGGAGTCGTCCCCGACGGCCGCGAACACCTCATCGATGGACAGGGGGGTGTCGCGGATCGCGAGGAGGCGGATCGGGTCCGGTGCCGGGGCCTCGCCGGGGTGCTCGTGCGTGCGTGCCATGGCGTCCATCGTGCCGCACGAGCACCCGTTACGGAATCCCGTATGCCGGAAACCTGTTTTCGCTCCGGCTGCCGCAGGAGAACGGCCCCCTCCCGGGCGGGGCTGGGGCGGGGCCCGGCCTACGTCCGGCGGCGGGCCTTGCGGGCCCTTCTCACCAGTGCCGCCGTACCGACCAGAGCCACCGTCGCGCCGGCCGCGCCGAGCGTCGTCGCGTCCTTGCGCCCCAGCCGGCGGCCCGCGACCGTATGCCGGCCGGCGACCTCCTCCAGCAGCTCCGCGAGGACTTCCTCGTTCGTCCACTGCGGGCGCCAGCCCGCGTCGTGCATCCGGCTGCCGCTGACCACCCAGGGATGCATCGTGTACGCGAGATCGCCCACCGGGGAGGGGGTGAGGCCGAGCCGGTGCAGCCGGGAGGCCGCGCCGAGGGCCACGGCGGACGGCAGCTCCATACGCCGGATTCCGGTCAGCTCCTCGACCTCCTCCTGCTCCAGCCAGCCGTCGCAGCCGACCGCGAGCTCGCCCTCCACCTTCTCCAGCGCCGCGTACTCCAGGGCGCTCACCAGGTCCTCCACATGACAGAACTGCCAGGTGGGGCGGGACCCGGCGACGACCAGCAGGCGGGGGGACTCGAAGTAACGGGTCAGTGCGGTGTCAGTACCGCCGACCAGGGTGGCGGGTCTTACCACCGTGACGTTGAGGCCGGGGTGCGCTCGGGGCGCGCGGCGGCCGAGCCGCTCGATCTCCAGCAGGTCGCCGACACCGGTCCCCTCCGCGGTCGCGCGCAGCTCGGCGTCCTCGGCGAGCGGCACGTCGTTGTCCGGCAGCGCGCCGTAGACCATCGCCGATGTGCACAGGACGGCCCGGCGCACGCCGGCCGCCGCGGCCGCGGTCAGTACGGTCTGGGCGCCCCGCACGTTGTAGGCCGTGCGCGCGGCGGGGTCGGTCTCCAGGTCGAGGTCCAGGGCGAGGTGCACCACCACGTCGGCGCCCCGCAGCTTCTCCGCGATGGCCGGATCCCGCACGTCGAGCAGGTGCCACTGGGCTTCGGGGACATCGCCGCGCCGCTCGTCGATCGCCACGACCTGCTTGATCTCCGGTGACGCGGCGAGCCGCCGCGTGAGCAGGGCACCGACGCCCGAGGCGGCACCGGTGACCGCGACGACGGGGCGCCGCGCGGGCGCCGCAGCGCCGTTTCGCGCTGCGCGAACTTCTGGGTCTGGGGAACTCACCGGGCGTCTCCAGCGGTTGTCTTCAGTACGTACCGACAGTGACGCGTACGTACCAGTTGGCGTTCATCCTGCCGCAGACATTCGGGCAGCCGAGCACTGAGCCTAGAGGTGGGCAGGGTGTCTACGCTGGGTTGTGATGTCGGGCAGTCGCCGCCGGCCCCGGGTCGGCGGCCCTACGAGCCGAGGAAACCCGTGAGTGACAACCCATTCGGATTCGGCCTTCCGCCGGAGGAGCCGGAGGACGGCGACGACGGCAAGAAGAAGGGTGGCCAGGGCGGCAATCAGGGCCCCGCAAATCCGTTCGGGTTCGGCGGCGGGAGCGGTGGGGACAACCCGCTCGCCGCGATGTTCGGTTCGCTGAACCCGAACGACCTGGGCGCGGCCTTCCAGCAGCTCGGGCAGATGCTCTCCTACGAGGGCGGCCCGGTGAACTGGGACATGGCCAAGGACATCGCGCGGCAGACCGTCGCGCAGGGCACCGCCGACGGCACCAAGGACTCGAGCGTCGGGCCGGGTGACCGGGCCGCCGTCGAGGAGGCGGTTCGGCTCGCGGACCTGTGGCTGGACGGCGTCACCTCGCTGCCGTCGGGCTCGGGAGCCGCGGTGGCATGGAGCCGCGCCGAGTGGGTCGAGGCGACCCTCCCGGTGTGGAAGGACCTGGTGGACCCGGTCGCCGAGCGCGTCGGCGCCGCCATGGGCGATGTGCTCCCCGAGGAGATGCAGGCCATGGCCGGCCCGCTGCTCGGAATGATGCGCTCCATGGGCGGCGCCATGTTCGGTACCCAGATCGGCCAGGCCGTGGGCGTACTGGCCGGTGAGGTGGTCGGCTCCACCGACATCGGGCTGCCGCTCGGCCCGGCCGGCAAGGCCGCGCTGCTGCCGGTGAACATCGAGGTCTTCGGCAACGGCCTGGGTGTCCCGCAGGACGAGGTACGGCTGTATCTGGCGCTGCGCGAGGCCGCCCACCAGCGGCTCTTCGCACATGTGCCCTGGCTGCGCTCGCACCTGTTCGGCGCCGTCGAGGGCTACGCCCGCGGGATCAAGGTCGACACCGCGAAGCTGGAGGATGTCGTCGGGCAGATGGACCCGACGCACCCGGAGCAGATCCAGGAGGCGCTGCAGCAGGGCATGTTCCAGCCGGAGGACACTCCGGAGCAGAAGGCGGCCCTGGCGCGGCTGGAGACGGCGCTGGCGCTCGTGGAGGGCTGGGTCGACGCGGTCGTCCACGCCGCCGCGATGCCCCATCTTCCGTCCGCCGAGCGGCTGCGCGAGACCCTGCGCAGGAGACGGGCGAGCGGCGGCCCCGCGGAGCAGACGTTCGCCACGCTGATCGGGCTGGAGCTGCGGCCACGACGGCTGCGGGACGCCTCGCGGCTGTGGGCTTCGCTGACCGACGCGCGGGGGCTGGACGGCCGGGACGCGCTGTGGGCACACCCGGACATGCTGCCGACCGCACAGGACCTGGACGACCCCGACGGGTTCGTGCACCGCGAGCAGCTGGACTTCTCGGAGCTGGACAAGATGCTCGGGGAGGCCGCGGGCGGCGACGGAAAGCCGAACCTGAAGAAGGACAGCGGCAAGGACGAGGCAGGCGGCAAGGACGACGAGGGCGGCAAGGACGACGAAGCGCGGTGAGCCTCCACGAGGACGCGGAGCGGGTCCTGAAGGAGTGGCCCGCTCCCGACACCGCGCAGGAGCGGCTGCGGATCGCGTACGGGGATCATCTGGCCTCGTACCCCGACGGGTTGTGGAAAAGCTGCCGCGACGGGCACATCACGGCGAGCGCGCTCGTGGTCGATCCGTCGAGCGGGCGGGTCCTGCTGACCCTGCACCGGAAGCTGCGGATGTGGCTTCAGATGGGCGGGCACTGCGAACCGCAGGACGCGACCTTGGCGCGCGCCGCACTCCGCGAGGCCACGGAGGAATCCGGGATCGACGGCCTGACGCTCCTGCCCGCCGGGCCCGTCCGGCTGGACCGCCATCACACGCCCTGCGCATGGCATCTGGATGTGCAGTACGCGGCGCTCGCGCCGGACGGCGCGGTGGCAGCGATCAGCGATGAGTCGCTGGACCTGCGCTGGTTCGGGTACGACGAGGTGGCCGGGGTGGCGGACGCGTCCGTCGTAGGGCTGGTGGACCGTACCCGCGCGCTGCTGTGAGGCGCGCGGGTACGGCCCGCGCACACCGGCCTAGCGGTTGTTCCAGATGTTGCCCTGGTTCTGGCCATGGGCGCCCTGCTGGCCCATGCCGTACTGGGCGCGCAGCCCCTGGCCGATCTCCGCGTTCTGCGGCGGCATCAGCTCGCTGGGCTGGACCAGCGCGTACCCCTGACCGAGGAAGCTGAGCTCCCAGCCCTCGCCCGTGTTGCCACGCCGCCGGAACACTCCGGACGAGTGCGTCTGCGCCTGCATCTGCACCCGCAGCGACGTGGACCAGGCGACGACGGCGTCGGCGTCGGCGTTGATGTACTTGTCCGGGGTGACCTGCAGCATCAGCGGCTGACCGGAGGTCATCAGCGCGACCTTGCCCTGGCCTGAGATCTGCAGGTTGTACGCACCCGAGCCGGAGATGCCGAACTGGCTGTCCACGGCGATCACTTCCCAGTGCAGTGTGGAGTCGAGCGCCAGGACGTACGCGCTGTCGACGGTCAGCCCGTCGTGGTCCACATCCACCACGTGGACGTACTGGGCGAGGTTGGCGAGGTAGACCGTGCCCTGCCCGGAGCAGCGCATCAGATCGAGGCTCTCACCGGTGTTGGCGCGGGCACGGCGCTGCCCCGAGGTCCGGTACTCGCCGTCGAATTCGATCAGCCCCTGATAGGCGACCATCGATCCCTTGCGGGCGAGAACGTCGTCATGGCCGGTGAGGGCGACGCGCAGCAACTGCGGGTTCTGCAGCGCGTACCGGTCCTGGGTCTGGGTTTCCGTGAAACCGAAAAGCGGGCTCTGCATGGTGTGTTCGCTCCCCCTCAGCCCCGGGCCCGGAGCCGGTCAGTGCTGTCCTCGCTCGGCTGTACCACGACGAACCCCTGGCCGGAGAAGCCGAGCTGGTACGCCTCGCCACTGCCCCGGCCGATCATGGAAGACGCCTTGAAACTGCGCTTCCCCTTCATTTTCAGTCCGCTGGACCAGGCGACGAGCGCGTCCGGGTCCACACAGGTCTCGTCGTCGCCACTGCCGACATCGACGACGATCGGGGTGCCTCGCGAGGTCAGGGCGATCCAACCGGTGCCCGAGATCCCGACGTTGAAGAGCCCCTGGCCGGCGAACTTGGCCATGCCCTTGACCCGCTGGACACCCCACTGGAGGTGGCCGTCGAAGGCGAGCAGGTTGGTGCCGTTGACGGAGAGGGAGTCGTTGTCGAGGTTGACGCAGACGACGTCCGCGCCGTAGTCGGCGAGATAGAGCAGGCCGTCGCCGCTGCACTTCATCAGCGGGGCGCCCTCGCCGCTGAGCCACTGGGACGCCATCTGACGGACGGCCGGCGGGTTCGGCTCGTACTGCACGAAGCCCTCGTACGCGACCATCGAGCCGGTGCGTGCGAAGAGGTCCTGGCCGCTCTGCATGGCGACCTTGAGCATGCTGCGCCCGTGGTTCTCCATCCGGGCGGCCATCGGGGTCGGGGCGTAGCCCGCGATCAGTGTCTGGTCCATGACGGGCTCCTTCAGACCTCGTAGGGCTGGACGACGATGAAGTTGCCCGGTGCACCGCGGAATTGGAGGTTCACGGTCTCCCCGCTGTGGCCGGGGTAGGCGTTGCGGCGCAGCCGCACCTGGCTGGAGATGATCACCTGCGAGGCAGCGGACCAGGCGACGATGGCGTTGCTGTCGGCGAAGGTGGTCGGGGTGACCGGCAGAACGACCGGGATCCCCTGCGTTTTCACCAGGACGGTGCCGGTGCCCTGGAGTTGCATGGTGAACAGGGCCCCGCCGGGAATGCCGTGGCCCTCGATCCGCCGCACCTCGTGCTGCAACGATTCGTCGAAGGCGAGAACGTTCTCCGCCGAGACGCAGATCGAGTCGCCCTGCAGCTCGATCGGGTGAATGTGCGAACCGTTCTCGGCGAGGAAGACCTGGCCGCGGCCGGCGCAGCGCATCAGCTGCATCTCCTGGCCGGTGGCACTGCCGACGATCCGGCCGCGGAAGCCGGCGCCCTTGTAGCTGAAGTCGACCTTGCCCTGGTAGAGCACCATGCTGCCCTGGCGGGCCAGTACGGGCTGTCCGTCGGCGCCCAGGTCGATCCGGACGAGCTGCGGGTTCTGCAGGGTCCACCGCTGGCCCGTGGGCGCCTCGCGGTACTTCTGGAGCGCGGCACCGAGACCGGGTGCGGCCGCGCCGGCCGCCGCCGCACCGGCGTACTGCGGCTGGCCGGGCGCCTGGCCCGGCCCGCCGTACGGAGCGGGTTGTGCGGGCTGGCCGTAAGGCGCGGGAGCGGGGGCGCCGGGCTGGCCGTACGAGCCCGGCTGGCCGGGGAACTGCCCCGGAGCGCCCTGCGGCTGTCCGTAGGGCGCCGGTGCCGGAGGGGCCTGGTGGCCGGCCGTCTGACCGGGAGGCGGGCCGGGCGGGCCGGGCGGGCCGGGCGGGCCGGGCGGCGCGACCTGGCCGGCGCCGGGCGGGCTGTGCTGGCCGGGCCCGGGGGGCGCGAGGGGAGCGGCGATGGTCGGTGCCGCGTGCATGTGCTGCTGCTGCGGCGGCTCGGGCTGCGCAGCCGGCGGCGTGGCACCGGGCGGCGGGGCGAAGTCGGGTGCGGGCTGCGGGGCTGCTGGAGCCGGGGGCGCGGCGGGTGCGGCGAATCCCGGCGCGGATGCTCCGCCGGGGGGCGGGGCGAAGCCCGGGGCGGCACCGGGCGGCTGCTGCGCCGCGGGTTCCTCCTCGAGCACCTCGCCGCCGAAGTTCTTCAGCAGCGCGTCCAGGCCGCCGTCGAACCCCTGCCCGACTGCGGCGAACCGCCACACGTCCTTCAGGTAGAAGTCGCCGAGCATGACGGCGCGCTCGCTGGTGAACTCCGAGCCGTTGAACGCGTAGCGGACGACCTCTTCGCCGCCCGCCACGATCCGGATGTACCCGGGGCCGATCTGCGACATCTGCCCGGCGCCGTCGATCGCGGCGGTGAAGGAGAGCCGGTGGATGTCCGCCGGGATGCGGTCGAGCGTGACGCGGAACGACTCGGTGTCACCGGCCTGCGCCCCGAGCTGCTGGATCGACTCCTCGGGCGACTTCGGCTGGTTGAAGAAGATGAAGTACCGGTCGTCGGACAGCCGCTCGTCGGCGTCCAGGCCGAAACAGCTGATGTCGAAGGACAGTCCGGACCCGGATATCTGCACACCTACGTACAGATCCGTCCCCGCTGTCAGGTCACTGATCTTGGCCTTGTGGCCTCGCTGGAATTCCCTGGCCATGCGTACCGACCGTCCCCCATCCCGAGCTGTGTATCCGTTGCGTCAGGCTAGCCGCTCGGGCCGACAGGGGGCGATCCCGGTGCGCGAATGCTCCTGGCACCGCGCTCTCGGGGCTATTCGCTGCGAGCGGCGGGCAGATGCGGCAGCCGCTCGGCAGCGACCACGCCTTCGAGATAGCCGCGGGCCCGTTCGGTGCGGGGGTAGGCGTCGAGCAGTTCCCAGAAGCGGGGCCCGTGGCCCGGCACCAGCAAGTGCGCCAGCTCGTGGACGAGTACGTAGTCGATGACGTACTCGGGCATGCCCTGGAGGCGGTGAGAGAGGCGGATGCTGCCCTCGGCGGGGGTGCAGGAGCCCCACCGGGTGTTCTGGTTGGTGACCCAGCGGACGGTTGCCGGGCGGGCCCGGCCCTCCAGGTACTGGTCCGACAGCCGCCGGGCCCGCTCGGCGAGTTCGCCGTCGCCCAGCATCCGCTTGCTCTCCTGGGCCGCCAGTTTGTCGAGCATGACGGACACCCAGCGTTGTTCCTCGGCTTCGGACATACGGGCCGGGATCAGGACCACGGTGCGGTCGCCCTCGCGGTAGGCGGACACCGTCCTGCGCCGTCGAGCGCTTCTGCGGACTTCGACCGCACTGGTCCCCGACCCGCGGGTCGGCTGGGTGGATGCGCTGCGCTGCGCGTTGCCGGCGCGCTGCAGTGGGTCGGCGGGCACGCCCCGACGTTACCCGCTGGGGGTGGCGGAAGTCCTGCCCCTGGATCGGTTCACGGTGTATGCACCCCACGGTGTGCACCATTTGAATGACTATTGCCACCGCCTGTGGACAACTTTCCGCAGCCGGCGCTCGGTGAGGGCACGCTGAAGGCCGGATCGATCGACGGGGGACGGCCATGCATCCGATGCTCAAACCAGCGCTGCGGCGGGGTTGGCGGAACCGGCAGACCGTGCAATTCGGCGTGGCGGCCGCGCACGCCGTGGTGCTGGGCCCGGTGGACACGGCGACGGGCAGCTTTCTGAGCCTGCTCGACGGCACCCGCGGACTGTCACTGCTGCGGAAGGAAGCCGAGGCGACAGGACTGACGGCCGAGCGGGCGGATGAGCTGGTGGACCGGCTGGAGACGGCCGGTCTGCTGGACGACCCGACAGCGGGCCGAAGTCCCGCCGCTGCCGGGGAAGACCGGCGAGCCGCCTGGGACCGGCTGCGGCCGGATCTGGCGTCGCTGTCCGTGGTGCATCCGGAGCCGGGCGGTGCGGCGAGGCGGATGGCGGCGCGGGAAGCCATATCCGTACAGGTACGCGGCGCGGGCCGAGTGGGTGCGGCGATCGCGGCCGCGCTGTCGGCGTCCGGGGTGGGGCAGGTCGAGGTGACGGACGGCGGCTGTGTGGAGCCGTGGGATGTCGTCCCGTCCGGCGTGCCCGCGGACTCCGTCGGCGAACGGCGGAGCGTGGCCGCCAGGCGCGTCGTACGAGCCGCTGCACCGGGTCTGCGCCCGCGGCGTACGGAGTCGGCCGGGGCGGGGACGGCGCTCGTCGTGCTGGCCCCGCGTGACGGATTGTCCGCATACGCCCCCGACCCTCTCGTCGCGGAGGAGCTGATCGCCTCCGGGACACCGCATCTGTACGCGGGTGTGATCGAGGGCACCGGTGTCGTGGGGCCGCTGGTGCTGCCGGGTGGCTCGGCCTGTACCGGCTGTCTCGCCCTGGACCGTGCCGAACGTGAGCCCGCCTGGCCCCGGATGCTCGCTCAGTGGCGGTCGGGGCGCGGCGGCTCCGGCGCAGTGGCGTGCGACACAGCACTGGCCACGGTGGTGACGGGGCTCGCCGCCTCTCATGCGCTGACGTTTCTGGACGGACAGCTCCCGGTCAGCGCGGGGGCGCGGCTGGAGTTCGCGCTGCCGGACCTGTTGTGGGAGCCGCGGCGGATCGCACCTCATCCGAGCTGCGGATGCGGTGCGGCAGGGGCCGCTCCGGGCCCCTGCGGGGAAGCCCCCTCCGTGGCCGAGGAGCGGCACGGGACAATGGCCGGGCGGCCGCCGTCTGCGGTGCCGCACCGGGGGTAGCCCTCCGGAAGGTGCAGTGAGTTGGAGGGGCGAATGTCTGATCTTCCCCGCAAGGCGGTCACGCGTACCGCCAAGTTGGCAGCTCTGCCACTGGGGTTCGCCGGACGGGCCACCTGGGGGCTCGGCAAGCGGATCGGCGGACGGTCGGCGGAGATCGTTGGCAGAGAGCTCCAACAGCGCACTGCCGAGCAGCTGTTCAAGGTGCTCGGCGAGCTCAAGGGCGGTGCCATGAAGTTCGGGCAGGCGCTTTCGGTGTTCGAGTCCGCGCTGCCGGAGGAGGTGGCAGGACCGTACCGGGCGGCGCTGACGAAGCTCCAGGAAGCGGCGCCGCCGATGCCGACGCGGACGGTTCACGGGGTCCTGGAAGAGCATTTGGGCGAGGACTGGCGCGAGCTGTTCGAGGAGTTCGAGGACAAGCCCTCCGCCGCGGCGTCGATCGGGCAGGTCCACCGTGCGGTGTGGCACGACGGACGGGAGGTGGCCGTCAAGGTGCAGTATCCGGGCGCGGGTGAGGCGCTGCTGTCGGATCTCACCCAATTGGGCCGATTCGCACGCATGCTGGGCCCGCTGATTCCGGGGATGGACATCAAGCCCCTCATAGCCGAGCTGCGCGACCGGGTGTCGGAGGAGCTGGACTATGACCTGGAGGCCCAGGCGCAGCGAGCGCACGCGGAGGAGTTCGCCGACGACCCGGATGTGGTGGTGCCGGATGTGGTGCACCAGAACGACCAGGTGCTGATCACGGAGTGGATGGAGGGGATACCGCTCTCGGAGGTCATAGCCCATGGCGGGCAGGCGGAGCGGGACCGGGCGGGACAGCTGCTGGCCCGCTTCCTGTTCTCCGGCACGGCCCGCACCGGGCTGCTGCACGCGGACCCGCACCCCGGCAACTTCCGGCTCCTCGTAGGAGACGCGCCCGACGGGCCGCCCGAGAAGTGGCAGTTGGGCGTGCTGGACTTCGGCACCGTCGACCGGCTGCCGGACGGGCTGCCGCCGACCATCGGTGCCTCGCTGCGGATGACGCTCGACGGCGATGCCGAGGCCGTGTACGCGATGCTGTGCCAGGAAGGCTTCGTCAAACCGTCCGTCGAGCTGGACCCCGACGCGGTGCTCGACTATCTGCTGCCGGTCATCGAGCCGGCCCGGGTCGATGAGTTCACCTTCACCCGCGGATGGATGCGCGCTCAGGCGGCCCGTATCGCCGATCCCCGCTCCCCCGCACACCAACTGGGCAGGCAGCTCAATCTGCCGCCCTCCTACCTTCTGATCCACCGGGTGACGCTGAGCACCATCGGCGTGCTGTGCCAGTTGGGCGCACGGGTGCGGATGCGTGACGAACTGGCCGCCTGGGTGCCTGGTTTCGGACCCGAGGAGGCGGGCGAGGGCGTGCTGGAGGAGGACGGGACCGCCGCGGGCTCCTAGGCCCTTTCCGGGGCCGGTCCGGGCCGTTGCCGGGCGGGGCCTGCCCAGCGTTACCACCAGGACGAGTCGAGCCGTCCCTCGATGGCGCGGATGTTCTCGCGGGCACAGCCTTCGCAGAAGTAGCGGCGGCTGCCGTTCTCCACTGAGCAGGTCCAAGTCACGGGCGGGGGCGGTCCGGCCGCGCTGGCACCGCAGCGGGCGCATACAACGGCCTCGTCCTCGGCACCCTGCTGTGCGGGGTGATGAGTCTGCTGTTCCACCTGCCGACGATATCCCCGCACCGCGCGAGACGGGTCTCAACGCACCGCGGGGCCGGTTCGGCGAACCGGCCCCGCGGTGCGTCACGACGCTGTCGTGCTTACTGCATCAGGGCCATGGCCAGAGCTCGGCGGGCGCGCAGCGAGGCGCGCTCTGCGCGGCGCTGCATACGCCTGGCGGTGATCAGGCTCACGGCCCTGCGTTCGGACTCGGCCTCTTGCAGTCGGTCCTGCATTCGGGCACGGGCCATGGCTTCTGGGATGAGTTGCATTTCTCGGTTCCTGTTCTGGCGCGAGGTGTTGACGCCGGAGGTACTGCGGGCCGGGGTGTCGCCGGCGGACGGTTCGTGGGTGGACGGCTTCATCGTCGGGACCTGCTTCTGGGGGTAGCGCGTATGAGGACGGTCGATTGTTCCGGGGGCGGTCATGCGGCGACCGGGTTCTTGCGGGGGCGGCCACGCGGCCGCTTCCGGGGCACGACAACACCCTGGACGAAGAGCTCGCCGCCCCAGACGCCCCACGGCTCCCGCCGGTCCTTGGCGCCCGCGAGGCAGGCCTCACGCAGCGGGCAGGTCTGACAGAGCGACTTGGCGTACTCGACGTCGGCCGGGGTCTCGGCGAAGAAGACCTCCGGGTCGTACGAACGGCAGGGGACGAGCTCGCCGAGGCGCTCGATCTCGTCATCGAGCAGGGTGAGCTGGGTCAGCTGAGTCAAGGGGACCTCCGAAGAGCCGGGCGGGGGGATCGCAGCGTCGTGCGTTACGGACGGGGCGTGCGCTGAGCTGGGCACGGTTTGTCTTCCTCGTCGTTTCGGCCGGCCGGGTGAGCCGGGGTTCGGTCGGTACCGGGTCACTTTCCGATTCCGCTGCCGGGTGGACGTTCGTCCCCAGGCAACGAAAAGGACCGCGGATCCCGGTTCGGGTTCCGCGGCCCTGGAAGGTGCCGACCTGATCTTCGCGATCAGGCTGGATCTCTCCAGGGTTCGAGCCCGCGGAAGGCCCTCATCGTGTGGTGCTGCTCGGCCGCAGAGGTCGTAAAGCCGGCGAAACCGCCATCAGTCCACTTCTGCTGGAGGTCGGCACCATTGGCCGCAAGGGCATAGGCCGATGCCTGTGCCGCTGCCATTGCTACTGCCGCCGGTGCCTGGGTCGGTCGTCCGCTGATCGCGACACTGCCGCGCTCACGCTCGACCGGGCGCGCTTCCACGGCGCCGGACAGGCCGGTACCGAGAGGCACGGTGACGCCGGGCAGGCAGGAGGCGATGACCTCACGACCGGCCAGTTTGTTGATGCTGATCATTGGGCTCGCCTCCTCTCGGCGTCTCGGGGGACTGGTTTGCACCAGTCCTATGGGCTCTTCAGTACAACACGGCTGCATGGGCTCGGAGAAGCCCGCTTGCCTCCGTGTTCGGAAGGCTATGGGGATTCCTGCGGCATGCGCAAACTATTTTCTCGACGAGTTCGTATCAGTCCCCCGCGGACTCCTCGCCGTTGCCCGACGGCGCCTCCCGCGCGGGCTCCTGACCCGCGCACAGCGCCAGCACATCCGCCCCGAACCGGTTGAGTTTGCGCGCGCCCACTCCGGCGATCGCGACCAGTTGGGACTCGTCGGCCGGTACGGCCTCGGCGATGGCCATCAGCGTCTTGTCGGTGAAGACACAGAAGGCGGGCTGGCCGGTCTCCGCGGCCTGTTCCGCCCGCCATGCGTGCAGCCGCTCGTACAGCGCCTCGTCGAGGTCCGAGGGACAGTCCTCGCAGCGCATCAGTTTCATCTCGCCCGCGTCGGTGAGCGTGCGGCCGCACACCCGGCACCGGACCGGTCCGGGCCGCTTGCGCCGGGCGGCGCCCCGCTCGATCCCACCTCCACCGCCCGGTGCGGGGGTCCCCGCCCCGGCGGCGGAACCCGGCCGCAGCCCGTTGAGGAAGCGGCTGGGACGGCGCGTGGCCCGGCCGCCCGGCGAGCGGGAGAGCGCCCAGGAGAGGCTGAGGTGGAGCCGGGCACGGGTGACGCCGACGTACAGCAGCCGGCGCTCCTCCTCGATCTGCTCGTCGGTCCTGGCGTAAGTGATCGGCATCATGCCCTCGGTGAGACCCACCAGGAAGACGGCGTCCCACTCCAGCCCCTTCGCGGCGTGCAGCGAGGCGAGGGTGACGCCCTCCACCGTCGGGGCGTGCTGTGCGTTGGCCCGCTCGTCGAGCTCCGCCACGAAGTCCGCCAGGGTGGTCTGTTCGAGCCCCGCCGCGGTGCGGCTCGAAGAGAACTGTTCAGCGAGCCGGACCAGAGCGGCGAGCGATTCCCAGCGGTCCCGTACGGCGCCGGAGCCGGTCGGGGGCTCCGCTGTCCAACCCTTCGTGCCCAGAACGGCCCGCACCTGGGACGCCAGGTCCACGACGTCCTCGAGCAGCGCGTCATTGCCCCCCGCCCGGGCGGCACCGCGCAGCGCCACACCCGCCTCGCGTACCTCCGGACGCTCGAAGAACCGTTCCGCTCCGCGCAGTTGATAGGGAACGCCCTGGTCGGCGAGGGCCTGCTCGTAGACCTCCGACTGGGCGTTGATGCGGTAGAGAACGGCGATCTCGCTGGCCGGGACCCCTCCGCCGCCCTGCTCAATAGGCTTGATCAGCTCCCGGATACGACGGGCCGTGCCCTCGGCCTCCGCCGGTTCGTCGGGGAACTCGGCACAGACCGGCTCCGGGCCGGGGCCACGCTGCGAGACCAGCTCCAGCCGGTGTTCGGCGGCCCGGCCCCGGGCCTGCGCCAGCAAGCCGTTGGCGAAGTGCACGACCTGCGGGGTGGAGCGGTAGTCGCGGATGAGCTTCACGACCGTGGCGTCAGGGTGCCGGGTGCGGAAGTTCAGCAGATGGTCCGGGGTGGCACCGGTGAAGGAATAGATCGTCTGGCTGGCGTCGCCGACCACGCACAGGCTGTCCCGGTCGCCCAGCCACAGCTCGAGAAGCCGCTGCTGCAGCGGGCTGACGTCCTGGTACTCGTCGACCACGAAGTGCTGGTACTGGCGGCGCACCTGGTCGGCGATGTCGTGCCGGTCCTGGAGCACGCCGACCGTCAGCAGCAGCACGTCCTCGAAATCGATGACGCCCCGGTCGCGCTTCAGCTGCTCGTACATGCCGTACACCCCGGCGATCTCGGCCGGGTCGCGCGGTGCCTCGCGGCTGGACTTGGCCACCGCCCCCGGGTAGTCCTCCGGCACGGTCTGGGTGACCTTCGACCACTCGATCTCGCTGGTCACATCCCGCAGCTCGTTGCGGTCCAGCCGGATGCGGCAGCGGGCCGCCGCCTCGGCGACCAGTTGGACCTTCCGGTCGAGGAGCCGCGGCAGCTCGCCGCCGACCGCGCGGGGCCAGAAGTACTGGAGCTGGCGCAAAGCAGCCGAGTGGAACGTCCGGGCCTGGACCCCTCCCGCGCCGAGCCGGCGCAGCCGCCCCCGCATCTCCCCCGCGGCGCGGTTGGTGAAGGTGACGGCGAGCACACCCGCGGGCTGGAGGATCCCCGCTCGCACGCCATAGGCGATCCGGTGAGTGATCGCGCGGGTCTTGCCCGTACCCGCCCCCGCCAGCACGCACACCGGACCCTGCAGGGCCGTGGCGACCTCGCGCTGCTCCGGGTCGAGCCCGTCGAGTACCGCGTCGGGCGAGTCGGGAACAGCCGGGAAGAAGGGGGAGTCCGTTGCTGATGTCACGGCCGCCATGCTGCCAGGTCCCGTGGGACGGCCGGGAAGGTTGTCCACAGCTGTGCCCTTCCGGTCGTACCGGCACGGTGGGTATCGTCGCGCTGATCCCCCTGGCCCCCGGCACCGGGGAGCGGCTGCGCCCGAGGCCGCCGGATTCCCCGGGACCTCCAGGGCCTCGAGAACACCGGTCCCCGGGGGCCACTGTGGTTCCGAGACACCGGTCACCTGGATACCCCGGAGGGGAATGCACCGGAGAGGTCGCGCGTTCCACCACCGACGTTGACGCCATAGCCGAAGGAGCACGAGGACCGATGCAGGGCACTGTGACGATGTACAGCACGACGTGGTGCGGCTACTGCCGACGGCTCAAGGGCCAGATGGAGCGCGAAGGAATCGCGTACACCGAGATCAACATCGAGCAGGACCCCGCCTCGGCCGCTTTCGTCGAGAAGGTCAACAACGGCAATCAGCTGGTGCCGACCGTGCTCTTCCCGGACGGCTCAGCGCTGCCCAACCCCTCCCTGGCCCAGGTCAAGGAGCGGATCGGGGTCTGACCCCGACGGGTCCGGCCCCCGCAGGTCCGGGCCCCTACAGGTCCGGCCCCGGTACGTACCCCTGGGGCCGTCCCCTCCCCCTTGGCACCGAGAGCCGCTGTCCGCCGGGTCGTCCGCCTCAGCGCGGGCTCCCCGCGGGCAGCGGCTTGCCGTACCAGACCTCTATGAGCCGTGCCGCGATGGAGATGCCGGACGGCGCCAGCACCTCCCCCGACTCGAACGCCGCGCGCAGATCGTCCCGCGAGAACCACCGCGCCTCATGGATCTCCTCGCCGTCCACCCGGATCTTCGAGGACGTGGCGCGCGCCATGAAGCCCAGCATGAGGCTCGACGGGAAGGGCCACGGCTGGCTGGCGACGTACTCGACCTCGCCGACCGTGACACCCGCCTCCTCGAGGACTTCCCGTACGACCGCTTGTTCGATCGACTCGCCCGGCTCGACGAAGCCCGCGAGCGTCGAGAAGCGGCCCTCGGGCCAGTGCACCTGGCGGCCGAGCAGCGCCCGGTCCTCATCGTCCGTCACCAGCATGATCACAGCGGGGTCGGTACGCGGATAGTGCTCGGCACCGCAGGCCGGACAGCGCCGGATGTGGCCCGCAGCCGCGACTACCGTGCGTTCGCCGCAGCGCGAGCAGAAGCGGTGCAGCCGCTGCCAGTTCTCCAGGGCCACCGCGTGCACCATCAGGGCGGCGTCGCGCTCGGACAGCAGCGCCCCCGCTTCCCGCAGCCCGGCCTGCCGGGCCGACTGGTCCATCCGTCCCGGAAGGGCGTCCTTCTGCAGCGCGAAGTAGCGCACCCCGTCCTCGTCCGTGCCCAGGAAATAGCGGTGGGTCTCGGTGGGGGGCGCCTCGAAGGCGGGCGTCATGACGAGCTCGGTGCGGCCGTCGGGGGTGTCGTCGATCAGCGCCTGCCCGCCCGAGACCACGAAGACCCGCGTCGTGGGGTGACTCCACGCCGCGGCGAGCCAGGCCTCGTCCAGGCGGTGGTGCGCCTCACGGTCGATCGCGCTCGCCCCGGTCAGGGGGATCCGCGGGAAGGCGGTTCGATCGGTCCAGGTGGTCACAGCTGCTTCCAACTCCCCTTGCGGGACAAATGGTTCATCGAGGCGCGCGAGCCGACGGAGAACGGGGCGATCTAGGCCTCCCGGCCATTCTGCGCCAGATCGCCCCACAGGTACGCGGCGGTTTCGACGCCCTTCATGAGCAGATCCAGCTCGACCTTCTCGTTCGGTGCGTGCCAGCCGTCCGACGGCACCGAGATTCCCAGGAACAGCACCGGCGCCCCCAGGGTGTCCTGAAGATCCGCGGCGGGGCCGGAACCGCCCTCACGAGTGAACCGGATCTTCTGGCCGAAGGCGCGGCCCATGGCTCGCACGACGGACTGCAGCGCCGGATGGTCGAGAGGTGTGAGGCAGGGGCGGGTCGCGCCCCAGAAGGTGACCTCGTGCCGGATCCCGGCCGGGAGCCGCGCCGCGACCCAGGCGCGTACGGCCTGCTGCACCTTCTCCGTGTCCATGCCCGCGACCAGCCGGAAGGACAGCTTCAGCTGAGCCGTGGAGGGCACGACCGTCTTGCCGCCGGGCCCCTGGTAGCCGCCGCCGATGCCGTTGACCTCCGCGGTCGGGCGCGCCCAGATCCGCTCCAGAGTGGTGTAACCGTCCTCGCCGAGGGTGGCGCGGGAGTGCGCGGTGCGCAGCCAGGCCACCTCGTCGAACGGCAGTTCGGCGAAGAGTGCGCGCTCGCGGTCGGTCGGCTCGATGACGCCGTCGTAGAAGCCGGGGACGGCGACACGGCGGTCGGCGCCGTGCAGGGCGGCGGCCAGCCGGGCGGCCTCGGTGGCCGGGTTGGGCACGGCGCCACCGAACGAGCCGGAGTGGATGTCCTGGTCCGGCCCGTACAGGTCGATCTGGCAGTCCGCGAGTCCGCGCATGCCGGTGCAGACGGTGGGGGTGTCCTCGGACCACATGCCCGTGTCGGACACGATCACGGTGTCGCAGCGGAGACGGTCGGCGTGCTCGCGCACCAGGGCGGCGAAGTTCGGCGAGCCGGACTCCTCCTCCCCCTCGATGAGCAGCTTGAGATTGACGGCGGGGGAGGTACGGCCGGTCGCGGCGAGGTGCGCGCGGACGCCCAGGGTGTGGAAGAACACCTGGCCCTTGTCGTCGGCCGCCCCGCGCGCGTGGAGCCGGCCGTCCTCGATGACCGGTTCGAACGGGTCGGTGCGCCAGCCGTCCTCGCGGGCCGCGGGCTGCACGTCGTGATGGCCGTAGACGAGCACGGTGGGGGCGTCCGGGTCGCCGGACGGCCACTCGGCGAAGACCGCGGGGGCGCCAGGACCGTCAGGGCCTGCCGGAGGGGTCCAGACCTCGGCGACCGGAAAGCCTGTCCCGGTGAGCTTCGCCGCCAGCCACTCGGCGCTGCGCCGTACGTCCGCCGCGCGGCTCGGGTCGGCCGAAACGGAAGGGATGCGCAGCCACTCCGCGAGGTCCTCGAGGAACGCGGCGCGGTGGTCGTCGATGTACGCGCGGACGGCGCTGTCCGGGGTGCTGCTCATGCCTGGGAGCCTACCGGCCGGGCGAGTGGGGTATTCCGCCCGCTCCGCCTGGCGGCCGCGGGACGGACTCGGTCGCCCTGCGGACCGGCCCGCACGGCGCGACCCCGGTCGGAGTCACCGCGGATCCCGTTCTGCCCCATTTACGGCGGCGCTGTCCACCACGTGGATGTTCAGCCCTCGCCGAGCAGGATGCGTTCCAGCGCCTCACGGTCCGGGAGGTCGGGCGGGCGGACCACCTCGCCGCTGCGGACGTACAGGAAGGCGGCGGTCACGGCGGACAGCGGCAGGCCGTGCTGCTCGGCCCAGGCGAGGCGGTAGACCGCGAGCTGGAGCGGGTCGGCGGTCCGGCCGCGGCCGGTCTTCCAGTCGACGATCTCGTAGCTGTCGCCGTCCGCGCCGCTGTGCCGGTACACCGCGTCGATGCGGCCGCGGACCACCCGCCCTGCGAGGGTCAGCTGGAAGGGTGCCTCGACGCGGTGCGGGGTGCGGTGGGCGTACGGGGTGCGTTCGAACGCCTCCTTGAGCGCGGCCAGATCGCGCTCATCCGCGATCTCCGCGTCGGCCGTGTCGTCGTCGGCCCCGCCGGGTAGCTCGTCGAGTCCGAGGAAGGGCAGCGGCAGCTCCTCGAAGCGCGACTCGACCCAGGCGTGGAAGCGGGTGCCGCGGCGCGCGGCGGGCTGCGGGGGGCGGGGCATGGGCCGGGCGAGGTCCTGTGCGAAGCCGTCGGGGTCCGCGGCCAGCCGGAGCAGCTGGGAGGTGCTCAGGGCGGGCGGTACGGCCACGTCCCGTACGGTCGCGCGGGCCCGCCGCAGCTCCCCGGCCAGCGCCTCGAGGTCCCGGTCCCAGGAGGCGACTGCCCGCGCCTCTTCCGGCGAGAGCCCGGCGGAGGGGTGCGCCCCGGCCTGTACGGAAGGGCCGGCGCCGGGCCCGTACGGTCCGGGCCCGGCGGTCCTGAGCTCCCCGGCGCCCTGTACCGAGGGGTCGTCGGCGGTCCCGTACGGTCCGGGCCCGGCGGTTCCCCGCTCGCCGGCGTCCGACGGGGCCGCGCCGTGACCAGGACGGGCGGGATCGTCGGCCGGGCGCGGCCGCCCCTGGTGCGGCACGCGGGGGGCCCCGGCGCCTCCCCCGGGCGCGCGCACGGGGGTCGCCGACAGGACGTCCGGGCCCCCTGACGCGTACGACTGGCCGGCCGCCGGGCGCTCCTCGGCCGGTGCCCTGCCCCCGGCGGGCGCAGCGACGCCTGAATCCGCTGTGGAGCGGAGCGGCACGGTGGAGCGGGGCAGCGCAGCGGGGCGGTCGGACGACCACGCGTCCCAGTCACCGGGGTCGGTGTCACCGTCCGGAGCGTCCTCCTCAGGTGGCGGGGCGAAGTCCGGGTCGTCCTCGGGCGGAAAGAGCACCTCGGTGCGCTCCGGGTCGTCCTGGGGCGGAAACGGCTCCGGATCGCCCTCGGGCAGAAACCGGTCCGGTTCGTACGCATGGACGGGCATCGTTCCCCGTTCCGAGGGGCGCGGGGCGGAGTTCCCGTCCTCAGGGTGCCCGGAACCGCCGGAGTCCGGCGCCACAAGGACATCGACGGATCCGGAACGCCCCCGGCTCTCATGGCGAGTACCGGCAGGCATCCCCGCGTCCCCGGGGGCCCCCACGGGCGCTCCCGTGTCCCCGTCGCTCCGCATGAGCCCGTCCAGGTGCGCCAGCACCGTGTCCGCGGCGCGGCGGCGCATGGCCAGGGCCTCCTCGTCCAGCGGGAGCGGCCACGCCCGGTCGGCGGACGACTTCTCCAGGGCCGGGTTGTCGGCGCCCTCCTCCGGTGGGTCGGCCCATGCCTCGATCTCGCCGTATCCCTTTTCGCAGTGCTCGCGCAGCGCTTCGAGGAAGTCGGACGGCCCACGAGGCCTCTTCTGGGCAGGCCCCCACCAGTGACCGGAGCCGAGCAGCAGGGAGCGGGGACGGGTGAAAGTCACGTAGCCGAGGCGGAGTTCCTCCGTCGCCTGGTGGTCCTTCATCGCTGCCTTGAAGGCCGCCATCCCAGCACCGTCCCACTCCCCCATCTCCGGCAGGGTCACGGCGTCGCCGCGCAGCGCGTGCGGCAGCACCTTCGCATTGGAGGTCCAGGACTCGCGGGACCGCTCGCTGGGGAACTGTTTGGCGACCAGCCCCGGGACGGCGACGACATCCCACTCCAGCCCCTTGGACTTGTGCGCGGTCAGCACCTTGACCGTGTTGTCGCCGCCGGGCAGGGCGTTGTCCAGGCCCTTCTCGTACTGGACGGCCGTGCGGAGGAAGCCGAGGAAGGCCAGCAGTGTGGCCTGGCCGTCCAGAGCCGGACTCCCCTGGGCGAACGCCGCGGCGATGTCCAGAAAGTTGCCGAGCGTCTCGCGGCGCCGTGCGGCCAGCGCGTGCGGGGAGGCGGACAGCTCGACCTCCAGGCCCGTGGTGGCCAGCACCCGGTGGAGCACGTCCATGAGCGGGTCCGCGAGGGAGCGCCGCAGGTCGCGCAGCTCGGCCGCGAGCCGCGCGAAGCGCACCCGCGCCTCGGCCGAGAAGGGCAGTCCGTCGTCGGTCCCGTCGGCCACCAGGAAGGTGTCCAGGGCATCGGCGAGCGAGACGACCTCGGCCGGGTCGACGCCCGCGACGGCCTCCGCCAGCCGCCGGTCCGGATCGGAATCCGCGCCGCCGGCGCCCTCCGCGCCGTGCTGGACGAGCGTCCGGGCGCGGCGGCCGAGCAGCGCCAGGTCTCGGGGGCCGATCCGCCAGCGCGGGCCGACCAGCAGCCGGACCAGCGCGGCGTTGGCCGTCGGGTCCTGGAGCACCTCGCACACGGCGACGAGATCCGCGACCTCGGGCAGGTGCAGCAGCCCGGACAGACCGACCACCTCGACGGGTACGTCCCGGGCCACCAGCGCGCCCTGGATCTCCGCGAAGTCGGTTGCCGTACGGCACAGCACCGCGATCTCGCCGGGCGGGGTTCCGGTGCGGACCAGATGGGCGATCGAGTCGGCGAGCCACACCAACTCCTCGGCGTGGGTGGGCAGCAGGGCGCACCTGACGGCGCCGTCCCGCTCCGCGCCCGGAGCGGGGCGCAGCGCCTCCACGCCCGCGTGGAGCGCGCGCAGCGGGGTCGCCAGCCGGTTGGCGAGGTCGAGGAGGAGGCCGCCGCTGCGACGGTTCTCGCTGAGCGCGAAGCGCTCCGCCGGGCGGCCGTCGGGGTACGGGAAGTGGTCCGGGAAGTCGTCCAGGTTCGCCACGGAGGCACCGCGCCAGCCGTAGATCGCCTGGCAGGGGTCCCCGACAGCGGTGACGGCGTGCCCGGTGCCGCCGCCGAAGAGGCCCGCCAACAGCAGCCGTTGGGCCACCGAGGTGTCCTGGTACTCGTCGAGAAGGACGACCGTGAACTGCTCGCGCAGGATGCGGCCGACCTCGGGATGGGTGCGGGCGAGGGTCGCGGAGAGCGCGATCTGGTCGCCGAAGTCGAGGAGTTCGCGGCGGTGCTTCTCGGCGCGGTACGTGCCCACGAGCTCGAGGAGTTCCAGCCGGGCGCGGGCCGCCTCCGGTGCCTTGCGCAGATCGGCGTTGCCCAGTCTCGCGCCCTCCAGGCTGCGCAGGAGCGCGGTGTCGTACGTGTGCAGCCGCTCGGTGGGGACGAGGTGCTCGGAGAGCTCGGAGTCGAGGGCGAGGAGGTCCTCGACGAGGGCAGGCAGGGACTTGGTGAGCGCCGGGTACGGCCCGGGGGCGGTGCGCAGCACGCGCGCGGCGAGCTGGAAGCGGGTGGCATCGGCGAGCAGCCGGGCGGTGGGTTCGAGCCCTATGCGCAGCCCGTGCTCCTTGAGGAGCTGGCCGGCGAAGGCGTGGTACGTGGAGATCCGCGGCTCGCCGAGCGTGGCCTCGGCCTCGGCCGAGGGGCCTGCCGAGGCGTCCGCCGACGGGTCCGCCGCGGAGCCCCAGAGGTCGCCGTCGGGGTCCGTGACTCCCGCCGCGACCAGGGCCTTGCGGACCCGCTCGGACAGCTCGCCCGCGGCCTTGTTGGTGAAGGTGAGGCCGAGCACCTGCTCGGGTGCGACCTGTCCGGTGCCGACGAGCCATACGACGCGGGCGGCCATCACCGTGGTCTTTCCGGAACCCGCGCCGGCCACGATCACCTGCGGAGCGGGCGGCGCGGTGATGCAGGCCGTCTGCTCGGGGGTGAACGGGATGCCGAGGAGCTCTTTGAGCTGCTCGGGGTCGGTGATGCGCGCTGCCACCCGAGTGAGGCTAACGGCCGCCACCGACAGCGCAGGTGCCGCGGGTTCACCTCACAGCTCTTACTCCGCGCCCCGGTAGTCCACACCCCCGCACTCCACGCCCCGTTGGTTCACTCCACCACGTGACGCCCCTCGGGCTGTGCGGTGCAGGAGTTGCGGAAGTCACAGTGCCGGCAGTGCTGCCCGGTGCTGGGGGCGAAGCGCTCGTCCAGGACCCGGCCCGCGGCGGTGGCCAGGAGATCGCCCGCCCAGTCGCCCTCCAGGGGCTCCTGGGTCTGGAGGGCGGGGAGCCGGTCGCCGCCCTCCTTCTGCGGGGCACCCAGCCGCAGATGGACGAGCTCCGCGCCTCCCGGCTCGGGCGTCCGCCCCCCGAACGCGCCGTCAACCGCCCCTTCGCGCACGGCGAGCTGGTAGACGGCCAGCTGCGGATGGCGGGCGACCTCGGGGCCGGTCGGCTTGGCCTTGCCGGTCTTGAAGTCGACGACGTAGGCGCGGCCCTGGGCGTCCGTCTCGACGCGGTCCATGCTGCCGCGGATGCGTACGGAGTAGGCGTCGGCCTCCAGCGTCACATCGAAGTCGTGTTCGGTGGCGACCGGAGTCCGGCCGGCGCGGTCCATGACGTGCCAGCTCAGGAAGCGCTCCAGGGCGGCGCGGGCGCTCTCCTTCTCCTGCTGCGACTTCCAGGGCGCGTCGAAGGAGAGTGCGTCCCACACGGAGTCCAGGCGCTCCATGAGGACCGCCAGATCCGCGGGGGTACGGCCGGAGGCGACCTCGTCGGCCAGCACGTGCACGACGTTGCCGAAGCCCTGGGCGGCGGTGGAGGGCGTGTCGGCCTTCACTTCGCGTCCCAGGAACCACTGGAGCGAGCAGGTGCTGGCCAGTTGTTCGAGCGCGCTGCCGGACAGGGCGACCGGGTGGGCCGGGTCGCGCAGCGGCACCTCGCTGTGGGTCGGTTCGTACAGGCCCCACCAGCGGTACGGATGCGCCGCGGGCACCAGCGGCTGCCCCGCCCCGTCGCCGGTGCCGTCGTCGTCCCGCAGGGCCGCCAGCCGGGCCAGCCGCCGGGCCGCGGCGTCGCGCAGCGCCGGAGAGACCGCGGGGTCGACGGTGGTGGCGCGCAACTCGGCGACCAGCGCGGCGACGGAGAGCGGGCGGCGAGGACGGTGGGCGACGTCGACCGGATCGACACCCAGCTCCGCGAGGAAACGGGACGGCTGGTCGCCGTCCTCGGCCGGCGCCTTGACGGCGGTGACGACGAGCCGCTCCTTCGCGCGCGTGGCAGCGACGTAGAACAGCCGCCGCTCCTCGGCGAGCAGGGCGCCGGGGGTGAGCGGTTCGGCGAGGCCGTCCCGCCCGATGCGGTCGGCTTCGAGGAGCGAGCCGCGCCGCCTGAGGTCGGGCCAGAGGCCTTCCTGCACCCCGGCCGTCACGACGAGCCGCCACTCCAGGCCCTTGGAGCGGTGGGCGGTCATCAGCCGTACGGCGTCCGGGCGGACGGTGCGGCGGGAGAGGTGGTCGGCGGCGATGTCCTGGGCGGCCAGCTCGTCGAGGAAGTTCAGGGCGCCCCGGCCTCCGGTGCGCTCCTCGGCGCGGGCGGCGGTCTCGAACAGGGCGCACACGGCGTCGAGGTCGCGGTCCGCGTTCCGCCCGGCCGCACCGCCGCGACGGGCCGCGCGCTCCAGCCGCTGCGGCCAGGGCGTGCCGTCCCACAGTTCCCACAGTGCCTGTTCGGCCGTCCCGCCCCCGGCGAGCAGTTCGCGGGCCTTGCGCAGCAGCGCTCCCAGCCGCTGGGCCCCGCGCGCGTACGCCGGGTCGTGCGCCGTGAGCCGCTCGGGCTCGGCCAGCGCCTCGGCGATGAGCACGTCGGACGGACGCGGTACGAGGGGTGCCGCGCGAAGCGGCGCTTCGGGCAAGGGGTGGCTCCCGGCGGCGGGCCGGACGGCGGCGCGCTCCTCGTCGCGCAGCGCACGGCCGAGGCGGCGCAGATCGGAACCGTCCATGCCGCCGAGCGGCGAGTTGAGGAGGCTCATGGCGGTCTCGACGTCGATCGCGGGCCGTTCCGGACGGCTGTTCGGACTCTGCCCGGACGCCGGCCCGGACGTCGCCCCCAACGGGGCCTCGTCGGCGGGACTGTGCAGGGCGGCGGTCGCCGCCGCCTTCAGGGCCGCGAGCAGCGGCGCGACCGCGGGTTCCTCACGCAGAGGCAGGTCGTTGCCGTCGACCTCCACCGGGACGCCCGCGGAGGTAAGGGCACGGCGCACGGAGGGGATCGTGCGCCCCCCGGCTCGTACGAGCACCGCCATGTCGCGCCACCGCACGCCGTTCTCCAAGTGGGCACGTCGCAGGATGTCGGCGATGTTGTCGAGTTCCGCGCCCGCCGTCGGATACGTGAAGACCTCGACGCGCCCGCCGTCCCGTACGGCCGCGAGGTCGCGGTGCGCGCGGAGCGCGTCCGCCGGCAGCCTGGTCAGCGGCATCCGGCGGGTGATCAGCCGGGTGGCGGTCAGCAGCGCTGCGCCGGAGCGGCGGGAGGTGCCGAGCACCTCGACGTCCGCCGGCTTGCCGTCCGCCCGCCGGAAGTCGTGCGGGAACTGCAGGATGCCGTTGACGTCGGCGCCCCGGAAAGCGTAGATCGACTGGTCCGGGTCGCCGAAGGCCACCAGCGGGCGGCCCGCCCCCGCCAGCGCGTGCAGCAGCCGTACCTGCGCCGCGTCGGTGTCCTGGTACTCGTCGACGAACACGGCGTCGTACCGCATGGCCAGTTCCGCCGCGACCTGCGGGCGCCCGGCAAGCAGCACCGCCCGGTGCACCAGTTCCGAGTAGTCCAGCACCCCCTGGGCGTCCAGCACATCCAGGTATTGCGCCAGGAACGAGGCCGCCGCCCCCCAGTCCGGCCGCCCCGTCCGCGCCGCGAAGGCCCCCAGCGCGTCCGGCCCGAGGCCCAGCTCCCGGCTGCGCGCCAGCACCGCGCGTACCTCGTCGGCGAAGCCCCGCGTGGTCAGGCAGGCGCGCAGTTCGTCGGGCCAGCTGACGGCGGGACGCCCCTCCCGCTCCAGCTCGGCCTCTCCGGCGAGAAGTTCCCTGACGACCACGTCCTGCTCCGGACCGGACAACAGCCGCAGCGGGTTCACGAAGAGCTCGGTGTCCTGGTGGGCCCGGACGAGCGCGTAGCAGTACGAGTGGAAGGTCGTCGCCAGCGGTATGCCGACCCGTCCCCCGCCCATCCGGGTGGCCATCCGGTCCCGCAGCTCCACCGCCGCCTTGCGGCTGAAGGTGAGGACGAGAATCCGCTCCGGGTCGGTGCCCTTGGCGACCCGCTCCGTGACCGCCTCCACGAGCGTGGTCGTCTTGCCCGTACCCGGTCCGGCGAGAACGAGCAGCGGGCCGCCGGCATGGTCAACCACCGCGCGCTGACGTGCGTCCAGAACAGGAGGGTCCACCGGCCCCGGCGGGGTACGCACCAGCCGGTACGCGCCGGAGGCCGACGGTCGTACCTGCCGGTGCGGCGAGGGGGAGGAGAAGGAGGAGCTCACGTGGGTCGCCGGTCCTGGTGGGTGTACTGGTTGCCTTGCTGGTCGAGCGGCTGTAGGGGCCGCGCACGGCCGCCGGGGTGCCCCGTGCCGACGGCCAGGGGCGCATGATGAGTGTGCTGCGAGCTGCCGACGGTACGCCCGGGGTGGCACGGGCCGCAGCGCGTCCCGTCTGTCACTCCGGCACTCCGGAAGCCCCTCGAAATACTCCTTACGGGCTCTCGATCACCTCTTTGGCCGCCGAATGGCGGAAGCTGTCAGATATGAGCTCCTTCGTCCGCGCCGCCGCCCGCGCCACCGTCCCAGCGGGCCCGGGCCATGTCGATCTTCGGCAGACGGCCCGCGGCCGAGCGCGCCGCCGTACGCAGCGGGGTGCCCTCGGCCCGGTAGTGGCCCAGAGCACGCTGCTCGTGGCCGGGCAGCAGCACTCCGTCCACGCGGACGACACGCCACCACGGCACGGCGCCGCCGTAGAGCGCCATCACCCGTCCGACCTGCCGGGGGCCTCCCTCACCGATCCATTCGGCGATGTCTCCGTACGCCATGACCCGTCCGGGCGGGATCAGCTCGGCGACTTCCAGGACCCGCTCCGCGTACTCCGGCAGCTGCTCCGCCGACACGCTCTCCCGACTCATCCGGCCCATCCTGCCGCACGCCACCGACAGTGGGCACGACCGGTCACGGAGCGAGCACGGCGCCGCCCCGGGGCGGGCTTTCCGCATCCCGCGCCCCCGAAATGCACCCTGATGCCCCCCTGCGGTGTCGGGCCGTGCCACCATCTTCCGGGCGGTGACTGGTGATACGAGATCAAAAAGAGACGGCAGGGCAGCAGGGCGCAGAGCCTCCGCAGGAGGGGGACCGCACTTCTGAGGCGCCGTCGCGCCCGGAAAACGATGTGCCACCGCCGCCGGAAGCCGGGCCGCCGCGCCGGGATGAAGCGCCGTCGGAACCGGACGGGACAACCCCGCGGCAGGACGGCACCGCGCCCCGCACCGACGACACACCGTCGCAGTCGGACAACAGTGCGTCGCCGCCCCCGGAGAGTGGTCCAGCCGATCCCTCGCGCCGGGAGAGCGATCCTCCCGATACCTCGCACCCGGACAGCGATCCTCCCGATACCTCGCACCCGGACAGCGATCCTCCCGATACCTCGCACCCGGAGGACAGAGCGTCCGGCCCGCCGCGCACCGAGAGCGATTCACCTGCCACGAAGCCCACGGAGACCGGCCCTCCGCATCCCGAGGAGGGGGAGGGCGGCGCAACAGCCCGCCATACCTGCGACCCCGCCGACTGCGACGGGGACGATATCCACGTCGACCAGGTCTCCGGGGACGAGCCCCTGCTCCCCGCGCGCGTGCACCGGCCCTCCGACCTGGTCCGCCTGCTGCTCGGTGTCCTCGGCATCGCGGTGGTCCTCGCCATCGCCACCTTCGCGCACGGCACCACCGAAGGGCTCGAGAAGGACATCGGCAAGGGCGCGGGACAGGCGCCACCGCTGCTGATCAGCTTCGCGGGCTTCGCTTCCAGCGTGGCCGTGCTGATCGTCCCCGTCGCCTTCGCCATCGAGCGGCTCATCAAGCGCGACGGCCTGCGGATCGCCGATGGCGTCCTCGCCGCCGTCCTCGCGCACGGTGTGTCCCTGGCCACCGATCTGTGGGTCGCCAGGGCCGCCCCCGACTCGATCCAGGACGCGCTGACCCAGCAGAGTCCGGGCGGCGACATCACCGACCCCGTACACGGCTATCTCGCGCCCGTCATCGCCTATATGACGGCGGTCGGGATGTCCCGCAGACCGCGCTGGCGCGTGGTGCTGTGGGCCGTGCTGTCCCTGCAGGTGTTCGCGGTCCTCGTCGGCGGCTTCGCCACACCGTTCTCGATCATCGTCACCGTGCTGATCGGCTGGACGGTCGCGTACGGGACCCTCTACACCGTCGGCTCCCCGAACGTACGGCCGACCGGCCAGAACCTCCTCGGCGGGCTGCGCCGCGTCGGCTTCCACCCGGTGAGCGCCCTGCGCACCGAGGAGGACCCGGACGCCGACAGCCTGGACCGCGGCCGCCGCTATCTCGTCACCCTCGAGGACGGCCCCCCGCTCGATGTCACCGTCGTCGACCGCGAGCAGCAGGCGCAGGGCTTCTTCTACCGCGTTTGGCGCCGGCTGGCGCTGCGCGGCATCACCCAGCGCCGCAGCCTCCAGTCGCTGCGCCAGGCCCTGGAGCAGGAGGCCCTGCTCGCGTACGCGGCCATCGCCGCCGGGGCCAACGCACCCAAGCTGATCGCCACCTCCGAACTCGGCCCGGACGCGGTGATCCTCGTCTACGAGCACACCGGGGGCCGCACCCTGGACGCATTGCCGGACGAGGCGCTCACCGACGAGCTGCTGCGCAGTACGTGGCGGCAGGTTCAGGCACTGCAGTCGCGGCGCATCGCGCACCGCAGGCTGGTGGGGGACGCGCTCCTGGTGGACCGGGACGGTGCGGTCGTGCTGACCGATCTGCGCGGCGGCGAGATCGCGGCGGGCGATCTCGTGCTGCGCATGGACGTTGCCCAGCTGCTCACCACGCTGGGCCTGCGGGTCGGGGCGGAGCGGTCGGTCGCCGCCGCCGTCGACATCATCGGCCCGGACGCGGTCGCCGACAGCCTGCCGCTGCTCCAGCCGATCGCCCTCAGCCGCAGCACCAGTGCCACCCTGCGGCATCTCGCCAAGGAGCGGGCGCAGCGCGAACGGGAAGCGGTGCTGGAGGCGTCCCGTGCCGCGCGGGAGGAGCACGGCGACGCCACCTCGGCACCCGACCGCAAGTCCCTGCGCGCCGAGAAGAGCGCCGAGAAGAAGGCGATCGACGAGGCGATCGAGGAAGCCCGCGAAGAGGATCTGCTGGCGCAGATCCGGCAGCAGATCCTGCTGATCCGGCCGCAGGCGCCGGTCGAGCCGGCCCGGCTGGAGCGGATCCGGCCGCGGACGCTCGTGACCTTCATCGCGGGCGCCTTCGCCGCGTACTTCCTGCTGTCCCAGCTCACCCACGTCAGCTTCAAGGACGTCATCGCCGAGGCGAACTGGTACTGGGTCGCGGCCGCCCTGGCCTTCTCGGCGCTGAGCTATGTCGCCGCCGCGCTCCATCTCCTGGGCTTCGTGCCCGAGAAGGTGTCCTTCGTCCGTACGGTGCTGGCGCAGGTCGCCGGGTCGTTCGTGAAGCTCGTCGCCCCGGCGGCGGTCGGGGGCGTCGCCCTCAACACCCGGTTCCTGCAACGCTCGGGCGTACGGCCGGGGCTCGCGGTGGCGAGTGTCGGCGCGTCCCAGCTGGTGGGCCTGGGTGGAAACATCGTGCTGCTGCTGACCTTCGGCTATCTCACCGGGACCGAGCGCACACCGTCGCTCTCGCCGTCCCGGACGGTGATCGCGGGGCTGCTGACGGCTGCGGTGCTGGTGCTGATCGTGACGGCGGTACCGGCGCTGCGGAAGTTCATCTCCACGCGGGTGCGGTCGCTGTTCGCGGGCGTGGTGCCGCGGATGCTCGACATCATGCAGCGGCCGCAGAAGCTGCTGACCGGCATCGGCGGGATGCTGCTGCTGCCGCTGGCGTTCGTGATGTGCCTGGACGCGTCGATCCGGGCGTTCGGCGGCGAGCTGAGCTACGCGAGCATCGCGCTCGTCTTCCTCGCGGGCAACGCGCTGGGGTCGGCCGCGCCGACGCCGGGCGGTGTGGGGGCCATCGAGGCCACGCTGACGCTGGGGCTGATCGCGGCCGGGCTGCCGAAGGAGATCGCGACGCCCGCCGTGCTGCTGTTCCGGCTGATGACGTTCTGGCTGCCGGTGCTGCCGGGCTGGCTCTCCTTCACCCACCTCACCCGTAAGGAAGCGATCTAGGACACCGCCGGGGCCGCCGCCAGTGCGGCGGAGCACGGTCCCATCCACCCGTCCGCACGTCGGGCCGTACGCACGTACGCACGTCGGGCGATACGCACCTCCGCCGGCCCGCCCACACGGACGATCCCACCAACGGCTACTCATCAGCCAGGAGACTCGACCAATTCTGCTTGCAGCTGCGCCATAACAGCCCGTACATTGCCGCACATGCGGTCCTATACCATCGGTCAGGCAGCAAGGCTCCTCGGCGTCAGCCCCGACACCGTCCGCCGCTGGGCGGATTCCGACCGGATCTCCACCCGCAGGGACGAGGCCGGCAAGCGGTTGATCGAAGGCCCCGACCTCGCGGCCTTCTCGGTCACGCTCGCCGCCGAGGCGAACTCCGCCGACGCCGACGAGGAGCCGTACACCACCGCGCGCAACGCCTTCCCCGGCATCATCACCGCCGTCAAGCTCGGCGATGTCGCGGCGCAGGTGGAGGTGCAGGCCGGCCCGCACCGACTCGTTTCGCTGCTCACCCGCGAGGCCGTCGAGGAGCTGGGACTGGCCGTGGGCATGGAAGCCGTGGCCCGGGTGAAGTCCACCAACGTCCATATCGACCGCGCCTGAGACCGAGCCCGCCGACGCGACCTGCCCGAGCCGAACAGCGGCGCCCAGCGCGTCAGCCGTCTGGAGAAGCCCGATGCCCCGAACCCTGACCCGCCGTGCCGCGCTGCCCGCTCTCGCCGGGGCCCTGCTCCTCCCTCTCGTCGCAGGCTGCGGCGGGGACGGAGGCGACGAGGACGGAGTCGCGAAGAGCGGCGGGAAGACCGGTGAGGCGGACGCGCGGTCGACGACGCTGACCGTGTTGGCCGCGTCCTCACTCACGGATGTCTTCAAGAAGGCGGGGGCCGCGTACGAGAAGCAGCACCCGGGCACCAAGGTGCGGTTCTCCTTCGCCGGCTCGCAGGAGCTGGCCGCCCAGGTGCGGCAGGGCATCGGGGCCGACGCCCTGGTCACCGCCGACAGCCGAACCATGGACTCCCTCGGGGGCGAGACGGGCGACCCGACCGTCGTCGCCAGGAACCGGCTCGCCATCGCCACCGCCAAGGGCAACCCGGAGAACGTCAAGGGTCTGGCCGATCTGGACAGGGCCGGGCTGAAGGTCGTGCTCGCCGCCCCCGAGGTGCCGGTCGGCCGCTACGGCAGACAGCTGCTCGACCAGCAGAAGATCGAAGTCAAGCCCGTCTCGCAGGAACCGAACGTCCGGGCCGTGCTCAGCAAGGTCACGCTGGGCGAGGCCGACGCGGGCCTGGTGTACGTCACGGACGCGGCAGCCGCGAAAGGCAAGGTCTCGACCGTGACCGTCCCGGACCGCCAGAACGCGGTCGCGTCCTACCCGGCCGCGACGCTCTCCGGTTCGAAGCACGCCGCGCAGGCCGCGGACTTCGTGAAGTGGCTCAGCTCCGACGCGGCGCAGAAGCTGCTGCGTGAGGCGGGGTTCCAGCAGCCGTGACCTCGATAGGCCCGGGGGCGCGTACGTCCCGGGACGAGCCCCCCGCTCGCCGGACGCGCGGTCGCACCAGTCGCTCGGCTCCTCCTCTACGGGGCACCCCGGTCGCGCTCGCTCTCCCGGCGCTTCTCGCCGTCGCGTTCCTGCTGGTCCCCCTCGCCGGGGTGCTGGCCGGTACGCCCTGGGACGAACTGCCCCGGCGGCTGGGCTCCCCCGCCGTCACCGAGGCCCTGACGCTCTCGCTGTTCGTCTCCGGCTGGGCCCTCGCCCTCTCCCTGCTGCTCGGTGTGCCGCTCGCCTGGCTGCTCGCCCGAACGGACGTTCCCGGCAGGTCCCTGCTGCGGTGCCTGGTCATGCTGCCGATGGTGCTGCCGCCGACGGTCGCGGGCGTGGCGCTGCTGCAGGGATACGGACGCCGGGGCCTGCTCGGCGGCGTCCTCGAATCATGGTTCGGCGTGACGCTGCCCTTCTCCACGGCGGGCGCTGTGGTCGCCTCCGCTTTCGTCTCCATGCCGTTCCTGGTCATCAGCCTGGAGGGCGCGCTCGCGGGGCTCCACCCACGCTACGAGGAGACGGCGACCTCGCTCGGCGCGTCGCCGCTGCACGCGTTCCGTACGGTCACGCTGCCGATGGTGGCGCCCGGGCTCGTCGCTGGAGCAGCCCTCTGCTGGGCGCGGGCACTGGGCGAGTTCGGGGCGACGATCACCTTCGCGGGCAACCTGCCGGGGACCACGCAGACGTTGCCGCTCCAGGTGTACTTGCTGCTCCAGCAGGACCCGGAAGGCGCGACCGCGGTCTCCCTGCTGCTGCTGGTGATCGCGACGACGGTGCTGATCGCTCTGCGGGGGAGGTGGCTGAGCGGCGGCGGTGCGGTCCGGCGGGAGCACTCGCGCCGCACTGCCGACGCACACGCGCCGACGGCCGCCCCAGCGGGTGGGACGACCGTCGGCAGCGAGCGGGAGACCGGCGGGCCCGGGCCGGTCATGGCTCAGAACGTGGCCGGACCTACCCGTAAGGACGCGGCGGACGGCCCGGCCCCGGAGGCAACCGGTCCCTCCGGCACGTCCGGCCCCTCCGGCACCTCCGGCCCCTCCGGCGCTGAGCAGGACGGTCCCGGAGCGGCCGAAGGCACGAAGGCGGCACACCGCCCGGCCCCAACCGCGAGCACGACAGAACAGCCGTACGACCCCGCCCCCACGGACAAGGCGCCGCAGCAGCCCACGGACGCCGCGTCCTGGCCGCTGGCCGCCACCGTCACCGGCTGGACCCAGGTCTCGCTCGACGCCCTCCCCGGCACCACCATCACCGTCGTCGGCCCCAACGGCGCCGGAAAGACGACCCTGCTGCGCGCTCTCCTCGGACTCACCCGGCGCGCCCACACACAAAGGCTGGTGCTCGGTGAGGAGGACGTCTCCGGCTCACCCCCGCACCAGCGCGGCGTCGCCTGGGTACCCCAGGACGGCGCGCTGTTCCCGCATCTGACCGCGCTCTCCAATACCGCCTACGGGCTGCGCGCTCGGGGTGTTCCCAAGGCCGAGGCCCGGCGCGAGGCCGCGGACTGGCTGGACCGGCTCGGTGTGGGCCACCTCGCCCACCGGCGCCCTGGTCAGCTCTCCGGCGGGCAGGCACAGCGTGTGGCGCTGGCCCGGGCGCTCGCCGTCCGGCCGCGGCTGCTGCTGCTCGACGAACCGCTGGCCGCCCTCGACCAGACGACCCGCGCGCAGGTACGCCACACCCTCCGCGGCCATCTCACCGGCTTCCCCGGCGTCTGCCTGATCGTCACGCACGACCCCGTCGAGGCGGTCTCCCTGGCGGACCGGGTACTCGTCCTGGAGGAGGGCCGTACGGTCCAGTACGCGCCGCCGGCCGAGGTCGCCCGGCATCCGCGCTCACCCTGGGTGGCCCGGATGCTCGGCCGCAACGCCTGGCCGGGCGCCCCGAAGGGCGACCGCCTGGAACTCGACGGCGGGGGAAGCCTGGTGGCGGCCGAACCGCTGGCGCCCGGCACCGCGGCCGGGATCGCCGTCGTGGGGCCGGAGGCCGTGTCCCTGCACCGCGAGCGGCCGACCGGCAGCCCCAGGAACGTCTGGCCGGGCACGGTCCGCGAGATCACCGCACAGGGGGGCCGGCTGCGCGTCCTGGTCACCGGGGAGCCGGATGTGGTGGCCGAGATCACCCCGTCCGCGGCGGCCGAACTGGGTCTCGCGGAAGGCATCGAGGTCTGGGTGAGCGTGAAGGCGACCGAGGTCACCCTGGTCGCACTGTGACGGAACGCACGTACGTAGGCCTCCGAGAATCCGCCACGCCCTCGACGCCGCCGCTGCCTCCCCCTGACGTACGCCGCCGACGTACGGCCGACGTACGGAAGCCCACGCTCTACGCCCCGGGACGCCTCGAGCCCCCTCGCGGTACGCAGCGCCCGCTACGAGGTCATCGACGCGCCGCACACCACCCACCGCATCGAACAATCGTACGAGTGACAGCTCAACGGGAGCGCCCGAGTCGATGAGAGCGCCCGAGCCCCGTCGGCGGCAGACCCCTCAGCGGCGCCTCCAGCAGCTTGAAAGAGACTCGGCCGATCAACTGTTCTACAGTGCCTGAATGGGTGAGATACCGCGACGCGGAGCTGCCGTAGCCGGCAGGCCAGGATCCAAACGGGCGGCCGGAGCGCTGGCCGCAGCGGCCCTGCTCATCTCCGCGGGTGCCACTGCCTGCGGCGACGGGGACCAGGCGGAGACCGGGCCGCTCAACGCCCAGAAGCTGAGCTGGAACGACTGCCCTGCCCCCTCCGCGGCCCAGGGCGCGGGCGAGGGCGAGCCCGCGCCTCTGCCCGACGGCACCGAGTGGCAGTGCAGCACCCTGAAGGTCCCGCTGGACTGGTCGAAGCCGGACGGCGAGCGGATCGATCTCGCCCTGATCCGCGCGAAGGCCAAGGACCAGGACCGGCGGATCGGCTCGCTCGTCTTCAACTTCGGCGGTCCCGGCGGCTCCGGCGTGGCCACCCTCCCGCCCGCGGCGAAGGAGGACTACACCACCCTGCACACCCGCTACGACCTGGTCAGCTTCGACCCGCGCGGAGTCGGGAACAGCGAGGGGGTGCGCTGCCTGGACGACAAGGCACAGGACGCCGCGTCCGCGACCGACTCCACCCCGGACAACGCCGCGGAGGAGAAGGCCTCCCTCGCCCTCACCGAGAAGACCGCCGCGGCCTGCGAGAAGAACTCCGGAACGGTGCTGCCCCATGTGGACACCGCCGACGCCGCACGCGACATGGATCTGATGCGCCAGGTCCTCGGCGACGACAAGCTGCACTACTTCGGCATCTCGTACGGCACCGAACTCGGCGCCGTCTACGCCCACTTGTTCCCGCAGAAGGTGGGCCGCGCCGTGTTCGACGCGGTGGTCGACCCGACCCACGACCCCGAGCAGAGCTCCCTCGGCCAGGCCAAGGGGTTCCAGCTCGCGCTGGACAACTTCCTCAAGGACTGCGCCAAGGACGGCGGATCCTGCCCCACCGGCGCCGATCCCGCGCAGGGCGGCAAGCGGATCACCGAACTCCTGGCCCGGCTCGACGCCAAGCCGCTGCCGACCACGGACGGCCGACAGCTCACCCAGACCCGCGCTCTCAACGGCATCGCGCAGGCGCTCTACTCCAAGGACTACTGGTCGTATCTGAAGCAGGGGCTCGAGGAGGCGCAGCAGCTCGGGACGGGGAACTTCCTCCTCGCCCTCTCCGACGCCATGACCGGGCGCGACCAGGAGGGCCACTACAGCAACCTGCAGTCCGCGAACACCGCGATCGCCTGCGCCGACGCGAAACAGCGCTACACCGCCGCGGACGTCAGGGCGAAGCTGCCGACGTTCCGTCAGGCCTCGCCCGTCTTCGGTGAGTTCCTGGCCTGGGGAATGCTGCAGTGCACCGGCTGGCCGGTCGAGGGGCAGTCGGACATCCTGGACGTCGCCGCGAAGGGCTCGGCCCCGATCGTCATCGTGGGCAACACCGGTGACCCCGCGACACCGTACGAAGGTGCGCGGCGGATGGCCGACGGGCTCGGCAAGGGCGTCGGCATCGAGGTCACCAACAAGGGCCAGGGCCACGGCTCGTACGGCACCGGGGCGTGCGTGACGAACGCGGTGAACGCCTATCTGCTCAACGGAAAGGTCCCGCCCAACGGCAAGGTCTGCACCTAGCCGGACCTGGCCGGACCTGGCCGGACCTGGCCGGAAAGGATCCGGACAGGCCACCGGCGGGTCCTGGCGTACGACAGGTCCGCCAGTGGCATTCCTTCCCGCTGCCAGCGTCCTGGTCCGCCACGCCACCGCATGCGCGAAGGGTCTGCTCACCGCATGCGGTGAGCAGACCCTTGAGCACGGGCACGCCCGTGAGCAGCAGAGCAGCCGACCCGGAGCGAAGCCAGCCCTACGTCGGTCAGTAGATCGGCTTCGACGGCTCGATCTGGTTCACCCAGCCGATCACGCCGCCGCCCACATGCACCGCGTCCGCGAAGCCCGCGTTCTTCAGGACCGCGAGAACTTCCGCGGAGCGGACACCCGTCTTGCAATGCAAGACGATCTTCCTGTCCTGCGGCAGATCCTGGAGGGCCGCGCCCATCAGGAACTCGTTCTTCGGGATCAGCCGGGCGCCGGGGATCGAGACGATCTCGTACTCGTTCGGCTCGCGGACATCGATGATGTCGATGTTCTCGCCGCCGTCGATCCACTCCTTGAGCTGGGCCGGCGTGATGGTCGAGCCCATCGCCGCCTCCTGCGCCTCGTCGGAGACGACACCGCAGAAGGCCTCGTAGTCGATCAGCTCGGTGACGGTCGGGTTCTTGCCGCAGACCGCGCACTCGGGGTCCTTGCGGACCTTGACCTGGCGGTAGGTCATCTCCAGAGCGTCGTAGATCATCAGACGGCCGACCAGCGGCTCACCGATTCCGGCGAGCAGCTTGATGGCCTCGTTGACCTGGATGGAGCCGATCGACGCGCACAGCACGCCGAGCACGCCGCCCTCGGCGCAGGAGGGGACCATTCCGGGCGGCGGGGGCTCCGGGTAGAGGCAGCGGTAGCAGGGGCCGTGCTCGGACCAGAAGACGGACGCCTGGCCGTCGAAGCGGTAGATCGAGCCCCAGACGTACGGCTTGTTCAGCAGCACGCAGGCGTCGTTGACCAGGTAGCGGGTGGCGAAGTTGTCGGTGCCGTCCACGATCAGGTCGTACTGGGAGAAGATCTCCATCACGTTGTCCGCCTCGAGGCGGCCCTGGTGCAGGACGACGTTCACGTACGGGTTGATGCCCAGCACCGAGTCACGCGCGGACTCCGCCTTCGAGCGGCCGATGTCCGCCTGGCTGTGGATGATCTGGCGCTGCAGGTTCGACTCGTCGACCTCGTCGAATTCCACGATGCCGAGAGTGCCGACACCGGCCGCGGCGAGGTACATCAGCGCGGGGGAACCGAGGCCGCCGGCGCCGACGCACAGCACCTTGGCGTTCTTGAGCCGCTTCTGCCCGTCCATCCCGACATCCGGGATGATCAGGTGGCGGGAGTACCTGCGGACCTCGTCGACGGTGAGCTCGGCGGCCGGCTCGACCAGGGGTGGCAGCGACACGGGGACTCCGTTGGTCGGTGAGAGTACGTGGATCATCCCCGCATATGCGGGGCACCTTTCCGTAACACTGCCACGCCCCGACTCATTCCGAGACACCCGGTCCGATGCGCGAGACGATTTCGTCCCAGTAGCCGGGCAGGGCCTCCCAGGGCCGGCAGCCGCCGCCACGGTCCGTACGGTCGGTGAAGTAGATCGTCCCTGCGCCCTGCCAGCGGGCGATCCGCACCGCCTCCTCCAGATGCGTGCGCGGCAGGCCGTACACCAGGTGGCAGAAGCGCTGCGGGTCGTGGTCCGCCGTCCACTCCGCCACTTGGGACCAGCGGTACTTCGACCACGGGCCGGAGAAGGTCACCAGCTGGTCGGCCGCGTCCGCGTACTCGGGGCAGGGGTGCCTTCCGTGACCGAACACGACGTAAGCCCCCTCCAACAGCGCCCGGAGGGTGGTGACCGTCCGCCTCGTCTCCTGCAGGGCGGAGCGCTCGGACGGGCACCGGTCCAGATAGAAGCCGTCGACCTTGTACCAGTCGAGGAAGCGGTGGGCATCGGAGATCAGCTCCCCGAAGGGGCGGGTGCCGAGCCGTAGGTCGAGGTGGCCCAGAACACGTACCCCGGCGTTCCTCAGCCGTCCGGCCGCCTCCAGGCAGTGCGGGTCGGGCAGGACGCCGGGCCCGCGGTCGACGTTGAGGACCGTCCAGTGCAGGGGTGTCTCGGGGCGGGTGAGTTCGGCCCACTCGGCCGGAGCGACCAGCGGGTGGGCGTAGCCGGGCACACCGAAGCCGAGCCGGGCGGCGCCGGCGGCCGCGGGGTGCCGGGCGCCGGCCGAGATCAGATGCGACATGCCGCCTCCATCCAGATGTCGGCGAGGGACTCCTCGAGCACGATCCGGGGCCGCCAGCCGAGCCGGTCCCGGGCGGTCCGGACGTCCGCCTGCTGCCAGCTGCCGCAGCCGTCGGGGTAGGGGTAGCCGGGCGGGATACCCAGGTGCCCGTCCGGCGAACCGGCCAGGCCGCCGCCCCGCACCGTGCCACCGTCCAGCTCGTGGACCGAGCCGCCGTAGCCGGCGACCTTCGCCAGTACGGCGGCGGCCTCGCGCAGCCGGATGGCACGGCCGGTGCCGATGTTCACCACCCCCTGAGCGGCGGAGAGAGAGGCCGCGTGGACAGCCCGTGCCACATCCCGTACGTCCACGAAGTCGCGCTGCACACCGAGCCCGCTGAGCTTGAGCTCGCTGTCGCCGGCCTGCATCGCGCGGCGCATCGCCTCGGCGAGGCGGCCGAGCGGGGACCCCGCCGGGGTGCCCGGGCCGGCCGGCGAGAAGACGCGGAGCACCACGGCGTCGAGGTCGGAGCCGAGCACCAGCTCGGTCCCGGCGAGCTTGCTCACGCCGTATGGACCGCCCGGACGCGGCACCGCGTCCTCGGCGGTCGACGACCCTGCCTGGGACGGTCCGTACTCCGACGCGCAGCCGAGCTGCACCAGGCGCGCTCCGCAGCTGCTGCGTCGCAGCGACTCGCAGACCGTCGCCACGGCGACGGTGTTGTGCCGTGTCAGCTCGCGCGCACCGCCGCGGGTCGCGCCGGCGCAGTTGATGACGACGCCGGGGTGTACGGCGTTGAGGAACCGGGTCAGTGCGCCCGGACTCCCGGCGGCGAGATCGAACCGGACGTCGGCGTCGTCGCCGCGCCCGAGTGCGGTGAGCTGGACGGCCGGGTCGGCGAGCAGCCGGTCGGCGACATGCCGCCCCAGATATCCATTGGCGCCGAGCAGCAGAACTCTCATCGCGCGGCCTCCCCCCACTGCCGCAGGGTCGGCGCCGTGTGCGGGCCGGGGTTCGGACGTGCCCCCGCGGGACACCTCCGGTCGGTACTCGGACTGCGGCGGAGGTGAAGGTCCTCCGCAGCGGGTGGCTGTGCTGTCATCTCGCGTTCTCCTCAAGGGAATTGCCGAAGTTCTGGGGGGCGGGCCCGGACGGGAAGCGGGTGGCGAGGGCCATGCGGGCGTGCCGTGGCCGAAGCGATGGAGAGTGGCCCGCGCACCGGGGACGCGGGGCTCCGGAGCCGCCGAGGTCCGCAGCAGGGTCGATCACGCGGAGCGTGCAAGGGCCCGTAGCCGCGCCGGCCGCCCCGGCCGCGCCACGGACCTTCGCGGTCACCGGCTCACCGCCGGGATGTCGGAGTGGGCCGAGGCGCGGGCCAGCGTGACGGTGGCGTGGATCAGCAGGCAGATCGCGGCGACGGCGCAGGCGGCGAGCGGAACGGCGGCGGGGCCGTAGGCCGTGACGACGGCCTCAACCGGCCCGCCCAGCCCACCGCAGCCGGGCAGCCGGGCGGCGAGGGTTGTCGCGAGCGCCGCCACCTCGACGCCGCAGACGGCTGCGAGGCCGCCCGCGGCGGCGCCGGACTGCCCGTGGACGGCCAGTAGGCGGGCCACGAAGAGCAGCACACCGAGGGCGGCGGCCGAGGCGAGCTCCCCGGCCCGGTACGAGCTGCTCGCGGCCAGGGCCTCCCGGGCCGCGAGCAGCAGTGCCACCCACGCGCCGAGGAACAGGCCGACGGCGGCGGGGAGGAGCGGGCGGACACCCGCGGCGAACTCCTCCGGCCCGCGGCTTGCCGCCAGCCGGCGCCGGGCGCGTACGGCGAACCACCGGGCGCACCAGGCCGCGGGCCCGACGGCGAAGGCAACGGCGAGAGCGAGCGCGGCCATGGCCTCGGCGGAACCGATGACCGGCGGCCACGGGCCACCCTGGCCACCGGTGGCCGCCCACGAGAGCAGCGCGTCACCGAACAGCAGGTGGCCGAGCAGCAAGCCGGTCCACAGCAGTGCGCCGCCGCCCGCGGCCCTGCCTCGGACGGCGAGCGAACCGCGGCGCAGACAGAGCCTCAGCCCGGCCCCCACCGCGACGGCCCCCGCGGCCCCGATGCCCAGCGGTACGGCCGGTCCGGCCGCCGCTTCGCCCGCCAGCCGGATTCCGGCGACCGCCGCGAGGCATCCGGCGCCCGGCAGCAGATACAGCACACGCCGCGCTCGGGGTTCGGCCTCCGCGGTGGCCTCTCTCGCGGTCTGTGCCCCCGGCGCCACGCCCGCGTGGGTCTCGGCCCGCGGCACGCGCGCGTAGAGCTCCTCCGCGAGCGAGAACACGTCCCGGTGCCGGAAGCGCGCCGCGGTCCGGTCCGTCAGCCCGTGCGCCTCGAGCCCGGCGGCGATCTCCAGCGCGTCGACGGCCCGTTCGCACAGCTCCCGATGCCGGTGCATCAGCGCCTTCACGGGGTCGGCGGTCCCCCGCCGCCCGGGCCGCCCCGCCGACGGCACAGCGGCCCCCGCCGCGGGCGGCGGGGACAGCCCGTCGGGGGCGGCACCCGATGGGGTGGACAAGGCCGAGCCGGCGGGCGCCTCGGCCGTAGGGCGTGTCGTCATGCCTCCGCCTCCCTGTACGGGGCACCGGCGTACGGGGCACCGGCGCCCACGCGCTGGGCACCGCGCCGGTCCTCCCCGCCGGAACAGGCCGCGGCACCGGGGGAATGGCCTGCGCCGGGCACGTGGCCGGGGCCGGAGACGGCAACGGCGGCGGCAGCGGCAGCGGCAGCGGCAGACCGGTCGGCCGGGGTTCGGGAAGCCGCCCAGCTGGGCAGCCGCGGCGGTGCGGTCCCCGCCCAGTTGCCCGGTACATGGGCTTCCGCCGGGCGGGCGAAGGGCAGGAGTCCGCCGTTGGCGTCCGCGTCCTCCCGGAGGACCGGGCTGTGCGACATCAACTCCAGGTAGATGCCACGAAATGCCGCGATGTTCTGCTCGACGGTGAACAGTTCGAGCGCGCGCGCCCGCGCCGCGGCGCCGAGGCGGGCCCGCCGGTCCGGGTCGCGCAGCAGCGCCACGCACGCGTCCGCCAGGGCGCGCGGATTCCTCGGCGGGACCACCAGCCCCGTACCGCCGATGACTTCGCAGACGGCGCCGACATCCGTCGAGACCGTCGCCCGCCCGCAGAACATCGCTTCGACCAGACTGACCGGGAAGCCCTCGACGACACTCGACAGCAGCACGACACCGGCCCCGGCGTATGCGTCGGCGAGTTCGGGTACCTCCGGGCTGCCGACCTCCTCGAAGGAGACCGGGTTGTCGCCGACCTCCGTCGCGGTCTCGGCCTCGTCGGGGAAGAGCTGGGCCGCGAGTGCCCGGCAGTGGGCGGCGTACGCGGTCGCGTCCTGGCCGCGCCCGGGCGCACCCACGATGCGCAGGCGGGCTCGCGGCTCCGCCGTGCGCACGCGCGCGAAGGCGTGCAGCAGCCCCACCAGGTCCTTGACCGGCTCGATCCGTCCGACCCAGACCAGTGTCCGGTCCTCGGCGGGGTCCGCGCGGGTCTCCTCGCCCCACTCGGCCACGGCGGAGAAGCGGCCCGCGTCCATCCCGGGGTAGACGGTCCGCAGCTTCGCGCGGTCCGCTCCGCACCGCTCCTGCCAGCGGCGCGCGTGCGTGTTGCCGGGGGTGATGAGCGAGGCCTGCTCGTACACCTCGGCCGCCAGCCGCCCCTGGAACGAGGCGAGCAGGGTGCGGACAGGCGCGGAGAGAGGTGCGGCCGAGTACGCGAGGTAGTGCTCGCGCAGCCGCACGCCGTACTCGGTGACCAGCAGCGGAACCCCGAAGAAGCGTTTGGCCAGCAGCCCGGGCAGGGCGGCCGCGCCGGCCGATGCCGCATGGCAGAGGTCGACCCCTCCGAGCCCCTGCTCCGCCTCGCCGTACCAGTCGAGGGACAGCGGCCGCAGCGCTCCCTCCACTGCTTCCAGGACCATGAGCAGGTCCGGCAGTTGTGCGCTGTGCGCCCCCCGGAGTGCGCCGGGCGCGCGGCAGGCCGCGTCCAGAGTCCGTGCGGCCGTCTCCGAGCGGAGCGCGGCGGGCAGTCCGCCTCGCTCCCGGGCCAGGTCGGCCAGCCCGTACAGCCCGTTGGCGAAACGGTCCGCCTGCCCGGCGGAACTCCCCTCCGAGCCGCACACGGCCGCCGCCAGATCGCCGAAGTGCCCGGCGAACCGGCGCCGCTCGCGCCGGCCGTACGACCGTCCGGCCTCCCGTCCCGCCGCGCCGCCCGGCCCCCACTCCTCGGCCGTCCCCCACAGGGGCGCGGTCCGGACCCGCTCCACCTGCGGAGGCAGTTCGAGCCAGCCGCTGGCCTCCTGCCGCTCACTGCGGCTCAGGGCGTAGACCTCGAATTCGTGGTTCGCGAGCCCGCGCACGAGCCGGTCGCACCACAACCTCGCCTCACCGGTCGCATACGGATACCCACCCTCCGTAAGCAGTCCGACGCGCATGTGTGCACCCCTGATCTTGGTTGTCCGGCCGCCGACTGGCAGCGGGAAGACCGTATGCGGGCATGCCGGTGGTGCGATGGACGGTTGTCCGTTGCACCACCAGAAGGGGTGAACGACCGTGACTTTCGCAGCGTTACGGCGTTGCGGCGAGCTAAGGCCACCCGAACCTGCGGTTCGGAGCAGTACGGAGCCCGGGCAGGCGGCGCGCCGAGGATTCGCGGCCGCAGCGTCGGCCCCCGAGCGGAGACCTGCCGGATCGGACGAGCAGGCCCGGCGCGACCTGCCGAATCGCACCAACGGGCCGAACGCACCCCGGCGGCGACCGGCCGCGCCCCGGCCGCGGAGGCCCCACCCGGCGGGGGTGCCGTCGCCCGCACCGGGGCGGCGTCAGCGCCAGCGCACACCCGGCCACGCAGGGCCCGCCCACCTGGGAACACAGGCTCGACGGCGGCGTGTGCGAGGCGTGGTGGTCCGACAGGCTGAGAAGCCCGGGGAACGCCGGGTGCCGACGCGCTGTCATCGACTCCCGGGGAAGGGCCAGGCGTTGGGCTTGCAGATGACGCCGTCCGTGGCGAGGAACTTCGTCTGCTGCATCATCACCGGGGCAAGGGCGCCCTGCTCCTCGCACTCCTCGTGATTGCGTCCGAGCCGGTGGCCCACCTCGTGATTGATCAGCATCTCCCGGTAGGAGAACATCTTGTCCCCGTAGGTCTCCGCGCCCTGCGCCCACCGGTAGGCGTTGATCATGATGCGCTGTGTGGAGGCCGCGTCGCAGGAGACATTGTCCTCGGTCGTGTCGAGGCCGGACTTGGCGCACCAGACCGCAGTGGTACCCGGGCTGGCCAGGGTGATCACCCAGTCGGCCTTCCGGCCGGAGACCCGTTCGAAGGTACGGGTGCCGCCGTGGCCCCAGCTGCGCTCGTCGTTGAGCGTCTTGTGGACGGCCTGCGCGAAGAGCTCCCCGTCGAGCGGGAGCCCCTTCTCCACGTCCACGCGATAGCGCACGACCTCGCCCTTGCCGGGCGCACTGTCGCGCCCGGCGACCGGCTTGAAGTCCCCGGACCCGGCGAGCGCCACATCGAGCGGGTACTTGGCCGCCATCCTCTCCTCGTACGAGGCGGTGACCGCGGGCGGCCGCTCGGGCGTCGGCCTGTCGTCGGAACGGGAGGCGTCGTCGGTGTCCTTGCGCGTCACCTCGTTCGCGGACTGCGACGCACCACTGTCCCGGCCGTGGCCGACGACCTGTCCGGCCACGACGACGGCGAGCACGGTGGTGACGGCCGCGGCCGCGACACCGCCGAAGGCCCGGCCCTTGCCGCTCTTTCCGTCCTTGCCGTGCGCCGCGGTCTCCTGGTCACCGGCCGGCGGCTCACCGTCTCCGCCCGGCGCGGCCGAGGGCCGGGCGTCCGTCTCCTCGGCGGCCGTCCGGGCGGTCGGAGCCCCTGCGGGATACACGCCCTCGTCGAAGGCGTCCACGTACTCCTGCCGCGGCCTCGGCAGGAATGCGCCCGCCTGCTCCCTGCTGGGGCGGACGGGTGCGGCCACCGCGGTACGGCCGAACTGCTGCGCTGCCCCCTGCGGTCCGGTCGCCCGACGCGGGTTCCCGCCGTACACGGGTACGCCCTGCACCGGGGTCTGTGCCGCCGGAGCCGCCGCCCGCGCCTGGGCCGGAGCCGCCGAAGGCGGGGGCACACCCCATGCACCGCCCGCCTCGCGGTGCTCGGGGTGACCGCCGCGCGCGGAGCGCGGACGGGGAACGCCGTGCGGCGGGGTGACGGGGGGCGGGCGCCGGTGGGTGCCGGTCGTGCTGCTGTCCGAGTGGCCTGGATCGCCGAGTGGGTCGGGGTCCTGGTCCTGGTTCATCTCCGTGGCCGCAGTCTCTTCCGGACGGCCACGACGGCTATGACGTCCCACGCGTCGCTTCAGCTCCTGCCCGCATCGGTACTGCCCGCATCCGTGGTCTCCTCGTCCAGCAGCTCACGGAAGGCCCGCGCCACCGCCACCGGGTACTCCATCATCGCCACATGTCCGGCCTCCGGAAGGGTCAGCAACCGCGAGTCGCGGAATGCACCGGACGCGCGGCGCGCCATCCGGGAGGAAACCAGCTTGTCCCGGCCGCCGTACACCAGCAGCGTAGGCGCCAGCACCCGCTCCGCCTGCCGCCACAGCGAATGCTGGCCACCCAGCGTGTACGCGTCAACGACACCGCGTGCCGAACGGTGCATCACATCCCAGAAGTACGGAAGGCCCAGCCGCCGCTCGTACTCCTCGACCGCCGCCGTGAATCCGTGCGGATCGACCAGAGCCGGGTCGCCGTAGCAGAGGGCCAGCACCTCGCGGGTACGCCGCTCGGCGGTCCACGCCCGGGTCATCCGGGCGAACAGCGCCGTCACGCCGGGGACCGCGAGCAGCGCGGTCGGCACCGCGGAGCGCTGCGGGGGCAGCTCGGGCAGCGCGGGTGAGACCAGGGTGAGGGTGCGCACCAGGTCCGGCCGGACCGCGGCGACCCGCGTCGTGACCGCGCCGCCCAGGGAGTTGCCGAGCAGGTGGACGGGTCCGCGTCCGGAGGCCTCGAGGTAGCGGACGACCGCGCGGGCGTGCCCCGTGATGGAGTAGTCGCCGTCGTCCGGCGGTGAGGAGTGACCAAAACCCGGCAGGTCCACGGCCTCGCCGTGGACCCGGTCCTGAAGTTCGGCCATCAGCGCGGACCAGTTCACCGATGATCCGCCCAGCCCGTGGACGTACAGCGCCGGCGGCAGCCCCGCGCGGGCGGGCGGGCGGGAGCGCACGGCCAGATTCAGCCCGGGCAGGGCGAGCGTCTGCATTTCCTCACCCGGGCAGAGACGGAATCCCCGCTCCGGGGTTACCGCGGGGGCGGACCGGGTACCCGGCGGCTCGGTCGAAGACATGCGGCAATGTTACGAGACGATCACGCGACGGTTCGTGTGTTCGCCGTCACATGCATGCATGGTGTCCGCGCGGTCACATGCATCCATGGCGTCCGCACGACACCTTCCCTAGGCTCGTGTAGAAGACGCTCGCCCTGGAGAGGGGAGCACCATGTCTGTCGATCCCAGCGATCCCGAAACCTTCGAGACCGACGACGAGCCCGCCGAGACCGATATCGAGACCCCCGAGGCCGACGCCGCGGAACAGCATTTCGAGGTGACCCCGAACACCCAGGAGGCTCCGCCCGAGCCCGATCTCGAGACCGACCCCGCGGATGCCGCGGAACAGGCCCGGGTCGTCGAGCTCAGTGAGGACGACTACAGGTGACCTGCCCCTTTTGTCAGCACCTCCACCGACCGCTCCGCAGACCCGGCGCAGTGTCCGGTCCGTGAAATTCTCGCCCCGCACCACGCAAACCCGGGTTACCCGAAAGTACGATGGCCGACGCGGTGCACACTGCGTCGCTGCGCACCAATCAACCCATGGGAGGCGGCGTGACAGCCATCGAGCAGACCGAGGCGCGCCCGCGAGGCACGCGCCTGCCGCGTCGAGCCCGACGTCAGCAGCTCCTGGGCGCCGCCCAGGAGGTCTTCGTCGCACAGGGCTATCACTCGGCGGCGATGGACGACATCGCGGAGCGGGCCGGGGTCAGCAAGCCGGTGCTCTACCAGCACTTCCCCGGCAAGCTGGACCTCTATCTGGCTCTGCTGGACCAGCACTGCGAGTCCCTGCTCCAGGCGGTGCGCGCGGCCATCGCGTCCACCGTCGACAACAAGCAGCGGGTCGGCGCGACGATGGACGCGTACTTCGCGTACGTCGGTGACGAGGGCGGGGCGTTCCGGCTCGTCTTCGAATCGGACCTCACCAACGAGCCCGCGGTCCGCGACCGCGTCGACAAGGTGAGCCTGGACTGCGCCAAGGCCGTCTGCGAGGTCATCGCCGAGGACACCAACCTGCCCGCCGAGGAATCGATGCTGCTCGCGGTGGGCATGTGCGGCATGGCCCAGATCACCGCGCGCTACTGGCTGGGGTCGGGTCAGAAGCTCCCCCGCGACGCCGCCGCGAAGCTCGTCTCGTCGCTCTCCTGGCGGGGTATCGCCGGCTTCCCGATGCACGGCGCGGCCCAGCAGTACTGAACCGGACCGCGCTTGTTCGCTCCCGGCGTGCACGGATGGCGGCTTCGCGGTCTCCGTACCGGGCTAATGTGTGCTGCGTACGGCGCGGCGGACCGCGCACCGTTCCCCAGGGCTACGCCATGGGGAATCCCACAACCGTCGGAGGGACGAAGCCGTGGAGGTCAAGATCGGCGTGCAGCACGCGCCCCGCGAGATCACTCTGGAGAGCGGGCAGTCTGCTGAGGACGTCGAGCGAGCGGTGGCCGATGCGCTTGTCGGCAAGGCGCAGCTGCTGAGCCTGGTGGACGAGCACGGCCGAAAGGTCCTGATTCCGGCCGATCGGCTGGCGTACGTGGAGATCGGCGAGACGACGGCCCGCAAGGTCGGGTTCGGCGCGCTGTAGCGGCCCGGCACAACGGCACAGCACACGCGTACGGCGGCCCGGTAGTCATTCGGCTACCGGGCCGCCGTACGCGTGTGCTCTACGGGGCGAGTGCGGAGGATTACCTTCCGCGAGCCGGGGGTACGACCGCCGGTGGACCGAATTGCACGTGCCTGTCGGCTGCTGTGCGGGAGGGACAACACACAATGATCTGGGAAACGCTCGGCTCGGTACTCATCGGCCTCGCGGTCGCCTACGGCGGCGTCCGCCTGCTGCCCGAGCGACTCCCGGCACGCCCGGTGGTGCTGATCACCGGCGCGGTGGCCGCACTCTTCGGCGGCCTGCTCACCTACACCGTGGTGGGCTCGGGCTATCCGTTCGCGACGCTCCTCGGTGCGCTCGTGATGGGCGTGGCCCTGCTCTCGCTGCTCATCCGGCCCGCCGGGAGGGTCCGGCGATCAGCCGCGGCCTGACGGTTTCCGGACCGCCGGGCCGCTTCCTTTCGAGGGGCCGGTGCCGAAGGACTGGTGCGACCGGTGCCGAGGGACCGGTGTCAGGCCGCGAGGCCGAGCGCCGCCATCCGCTTGGTGTGCGCCTCGGTGATCCGCGAGAACATCTTGCCGACCTCCGCCAGGTCGAAGCCGTCGGCGACCCCGCCCACCAGCATCGTGGAGAGCGCGTCCCGGTCCGCGACGACCCGCTGCGCCTGGCTCAGCGCCTCGCCCATCAGCCGCCGCGCCCACAGCGCCAGCCGCCCGCCGACGCGCGGCTCGGCCTCGATCGCGGCCCGCACCTTCTCCACGGCGAAGGACGCGTGGCCGGTGTCGTCCAGCACCTGGAGCACAAGGCTCCGGGTGTCGGAGTCCAGCCGCGCGGCGACCTCCCGGTAGAAGTCGCTCGCGATCGAATCCCCGACGTACGCCTTGACCAGCCCTTCGAGCCAGTCGGAGGGCGCGGTCTGGCGGTGGAACTCGTCCAGCGCGGCCGCGAACGGCTCCATGGCCTCGGTCGGCGACGCGTTGATCGCCGCGAGCCGGTCCCGCAGCTGCTCGAAGTGGTGGAACTCGGCGGATGCCATCTTCGCCAGCTCCGCCTTGTCCTCCAGGCTGGGCGCCAGCTTGGCGTCCTCGGCCAGCCTCTCGAAGGCCGCCAGCTCGCCGTAGGCCAGCGCGCCGAGCAGGTCGACCACGGCTGCCCGGTACTGCGGGTCTGCGGATGCCTGCGCCCAGTCCTGGGCGGCGAACCCGGTGTGCGTCTCGGCGGTCTCTGCGGCGGCAGTGGTCTCGTCAGGCGTCTCCATGGAGCGCACAATAGCCCGCTGAGCGCCCCGGGGAAGGCCCTGGTCAGACACGCGTGATGCATCCGGCCACACAATCGCCCCGACACAGATGCGCGATTCCGGGGTATGGTGGTAATGCGCCCGCCGAGGATTCGGTGGGTGATCACATACTGCGGCTTCCGGGGACTGCTCTCCGGGCCCGCAGAGGATGCCCGGTCGGTGGCCCGATCGGCTCCGACCGACAGCCCTCCCCGTGGCGCGTACGACTGTGCGAACTGCTGAGTGAGGGGCCCGCTCGCGGCGCGAGTGGAAGCGCGAGAGCTTGTGGTCCTGTGCCATTGCGGCCACCCACGGCCGTCGAATCCCGGCGCGGTAGAACCCTCCTCGCCCCCTGTGCGCCGCGTCTCACAGAAGAGGCAGCATCCTGACTACGTTCCGAGACCTCGGGATCCTCCCCGAGACCGCCGAAGCCCTCGAGGCCGTCGGCATCACGTCCCCCTTTCCCATCCAGGAGATGACGCTCCCCGTCGCACTCGCCGGCAACGACGTCATCGGCCAGGCCAAGACCGGAACCGGCAAGACGCTCGGCTTCGGCCTTCCGCTGCTGGACCGCGTCACCGTCCCCGCGGACGTCGAGTCGGGCCGGGCGACACCCGAGCAGCTGACCGACGCCCCGCAGGCGCTCGTCGTCGTCCCCACCCGCGAGCTGTGCCAGCAGGTCACCAACGACCTGCTCACGGCCGGCAAGGTCCGTAACGTCCGCGTGCTGCCGATCTACGGCGGCCGGGCGTACGAGCCGCAGGTCGAGGCCCTGAAGAAGGGCGTCGACGTGGTCGTCGGCACCCCGGGCCGGCTGCTGGACCTGGCCGGCCAGAAGAAGCTGAGCCTGTCCTCCGTCAGGTCCCTCGTCCTCGACGAGGCCGACGAGATGCTCGACCTGGGCTTTCTGCCCGACGTCGAGAAGATCATCCAGTTTCTGCCGGTCAAGCGCCAGACGATGCTGTTCTCGGCCACCATGCCGGGCGCGGTCATCTCGCTCGCGCGGCGCTACATGTCCCAGCCCACGCACATCAGCGCGACCTCGCCGGACGACGAGGGCCAGACCGTCGCCAACACCACCCAGCACGTCTTCCGTGCGCACAGCATGGACAAGCCGGAGCTGGTCTCGCGCATCCTGCAGGCCGACGGCCGCGGGCTTGCGATGATCTTCTGCCGTACCAAGCGGACCGCGGCCGACATCGCGGACCAGCTCTCCCGCCGCGGCTTCGCGTCCGGCGCGGTGCACGGCGACCTCGGCCAGGGGGCGCGTGAGCAGGCGCTGCGCGCCTTCCGCAATGGCAAGGTCGATGTGCTGGTCTGCACCGACGTCGCGGCCCGAGGCATCGACGTCGGTGGTGTGACACATGTCATCAACTACCAGTCCCCCGAGGACGAGAAGACCTATCTGCACCGCATCGGCCGCACCGGCCGCGCGGGCAATTCGGGTATCGCCGTCACCCTGGTCGACTGGGACGACATCCCGCGCTGGAAGCTGATCAACAAGGCGCTGGATCTGCCCTTCGACGAGCCGGAGGAGACCTACTCCACCTCCGAGCACCTGTACGAGGTGTTGGGCATCCCCAAGGGCACGAAGGGGATACTGCCACGCGCAGAGCGGACCCGCGCCGGTCTCGGCGCCGAGGAGATCGAGGACCTCGGCGAGACGGGCGGCCGCGGTCGCCGCGGTGGCCGCGGCGCCACCCCGGTGGTGGAGGAGCGCCCCAAGTCCACCCGCGCTCCGCGCCAGCGCCGCCGTACGCGCAACGGCCTGGCCATGGACGCCGTCCCTGCCGAGGCTGTCGAGCCCGCGGCCGACAAGGCGGAGAGCGCCGTGTCGGCTCCCGAGCCCGCGTCCGAGTCCGTGTCCGCTTCCGAGTCGAAGCAGCCGCGCCGGCGCCGCCGTACCCGGGCAAGCAGCGGTGCGGCCTCCGGAACCGCGGAAGCAGCCCCCGAGGCCCAGTCAGCGGTGACCGCGGCTGAGGGTGGAGCCGACAGCGCTCCGGCGCCGCGCCGCCGCCGTACGCGTGCCGCCAAGCCCGCCACCGAGCAGACCGAGCCGGCGGCCGCGCCGCAGGCATCGGATGCGGCCGAGGGCGAGGCGGCCAAGCCCCGCCGTCGCCGCCGCAGCCGCTCGGTGGCCTCGGCCTCCGAGGCCACCCCGGAGAGCTGACCCCATGACGGATGGCCCGGCCCCCTGCCCGGGGGCCGGGCCATCCGTCGTTCACGGGTCATTCTTCGTCCACGGTCCAACGCGGTCGTCCGCCCTCGGATCCACACGGCGCCGGGCGACCCCTCGACGTGATGTCCCCCGCATGACGCCGCACCGCCACATGTGGCGGATAGCCTCTGCCGCATGAGTACGCCGCCCTTTCTCACGCTCCCACCGTGCGCCCGCGCGTACCGGCTCGGCACCGCGCGCGGGGACTTCGCCGTGCACGAGGCCACGCCGCCCGCCGGGACCCGGCTGCGGGGCAGCGCACTGCTCGTGCCCGGCTTCGGCGGGAGCAAAGAGGACTTCATCGCGCTGCTGGAGCCTCTCGCCGACCGCGGATTCAGGGTCGTGGCGGTCGACGGCCGCGGTCAGCACGAGTCGGGCGGCCCCCGCGAGGAGAGCGCCTACACGCAGCGGGAGTTGGCCCAGGACGTCCTCGCGCAGGCCGCCGCGATCAGCGGCAGTGCCGCGGACGGTCACGGAGCGGACGGCGGCGCCGTGCACCTGCTCGGGCACTCCCTCGGCGGTCTGATCACCCGATCGGCCGTACTCGAGCACTCCGCGCCCTTCGCATCGTTCACGATCATGAGCTCGGGCCCCGCCGCGATCTCCGCGACCCAGCAGGCGCGTACCAAACTGCTGATCGACGCGCTCCTGCTGCTGGACATGGAGGGCGTCTGGCAGGCGATGCGCGACCTGGACCCCCCGGAGGCCGCCGCGGACGGAACACCCCCCGAGTTGCGGGAGTTCCTGCACCGGCGCTGGCTCGGCACCGTCCCCGAACAGCTCATCGCGACCGGCAAGCAGCTGATCGGCGAGCCGGACCGGGTGACGGAGCTGGCGGCCGTGCCGCTGCCCAAGCTGGTGCTCTCCGGCGAGGTCGACTACGCCTGGCCGGTGCCGCTGATCGACGACATGGCCGTACGGCTGGACGCGCGCCGGACCCTGATCGAGGGTGCCGAGCACTCCCCGAACGCCGAGCAGCCGCAGGCCACCGCCCGCGCGCTCGCCGACTTCTGGGAGACCCCCCAGGGCCTCTGAGCCCAGCCACCGGCACCCCGGGCCCGGCCCGCCTACAACTGCGCCTGCAGATGGTCCCAGAAGCCGTCCCGCAGCGCCCGCCGCAGATCGGCATGGCCGCGCAAGGAGTGCTGGAGCAGACCTTCGGCCTCGACCAACAGCTCCTGATCGGTCGAGCCGGGCAGATACGGGTGGCCGGGCAGCAGCTCGGCGAGCGTCTCGCGGCCGCGCTCCAGCAGCCACTGTGCGGCGATCCGCGCCCCGACGAAGCGCACATCCTCCCGGCCCGGCCGCACGCCCGACCCGCCGACCGGATCGCCGTACGTCTCGTAGACCACGGGCCGCCGCGTCACGTACGGCTTGCAGAACTCGAGGTCGAAGGTGCGCTGGCTGTCGACCTCCCACAGCAGCGGGTCCGCCTGGTTGCGCCCGGTGACCGCCTCGATGCCCCACAGGTGCACCCGGGCGCCGTAGCCCTGGGCCGCCTCGACCGCCGAGACGAGGTCCTCGTCGCCGCCGATGAGCACCGCGTCGCTGATCGCGCGGTGCCGGGCGAGGGTCTCCAGGTCCGTACGGATCAGCGAGTCGACGCCCTTCTGCTGGTTGTTGGCGTTCAGATTGCCCAGCCGGACCTTGACGTCGGGCAGCTCGGCGATCCGCTGCTGCTCGGTGGTGTGCAGGCGGCGGCGTGCGCCGTCGTACCAGTACACCCGCAGCAGACGGCTGTCGGGGAAGATCGTCCGGGCCTTGTCGATGAACGCCTCGATGAGCCCTTCGGCGTCCAGGTCGACCGTGCGACGGTCCTCCGTCCCGGCGACCAGCCGGCCCACGGCCGCGTACACATAGCCCGCGTCCGCGAACACCGCGTGGATGGACGGCGTGGTCGAGACCTTGGCCAGTACGCGCTGGAGCAGCTCGTTCGTCTGGGCGATGCCGGCGACGACCGCGGCGAGATCGGTGGGCCCCGGGGGCTGTGCGTCGTTCATACGGGCCTCATTGTCCGGGTGGCGCGGCGAGGGGCACAACCGGTCCACCTACCGACAGGTACTTAGACAGTCGAAAGTTTTCTTTAGCGTAGGGAATGTTTGCCGCATGCAGCTCGTTGAAGGAGTACAGAACATGCAGCATCCGTGTGACTCAATCCACACTGGGAGTCCGGGGTTACGGGTCGGGGTAGCGCCCGGACAGTCCCGGTCGGGTCGGGCCGAGCGCCCGGAGCCACGCGGGATCGCTGTGGAGTCCCGCACCAGAAGTTCTCCTGCAGGAGGATCGGACGAAGGGAGAAGCCCTTGCGCTTCGAGATCATGCAACTCGACGACATCGACGGCACCGCCGTGGACACCACCGTCGTGGACGCCGCCTCCGTCAACCGGATCGTGCAGCAGGCCGCAGCGATCGGCCAGCGCATCTATATCCGCCCGGCCGAAACCGCGGCCCGGTAATCACCTCAGCGAAGCGCCCCCGTACGCCTGACGTACGGGGGCGCTTGGCATGTGCGACCGGCGCCGGACAACGCCCGCCGGGTGCACCTGGTGCACCTGGTGCACCGCATGTCACTGCATCGGCCGAATGGCCCCGTCCCGAGCCGAGCGGCCCGGCGGCGCGCCTCAGGCGCCCTGGATGAACCGGGTGACGCCGTTGGCGATCTGCTGCACCGCGATCGCGGAGAGCAGCATGCCGGACAGCCGGGTCACCAGCACGACGCCGCCGTCCTTGATCAGCCTGATGATCAGCATCGAATAGCGCATGGTCACCCACAGCACGACGTGCATCGCCACGATGGCCAGCCAGACCGACAGTTGATCACCGAAGTCCTTCGCCCGCTGCACCGCGAGGATCACCGTGACGATCGCGCCGGGGCCGGCCAGCAGCGGCATGCCGAGCGGCACGAGCGCCACATTGACGTCCTTGGTCTGGGTGGGCTCGTCGGTCTTGCCGGTGAGCAGGTCCAGCGCGATGAGCAGAAGCAGCAGACCGCCCGCGACCATCAGGGCCGGTACGGACACATGGAGATAGTCCAGGATCTGCTGACCGCACAGACCGAAGATCGCGATGACACCGAAGGCGACGAGTACCGCCTGCAGGGCCATCCGGCGCTGGACCTTGGCGGCCCGGCCGGAGGTCAGCGCGAGGAAGATCGGCGTGATGCCGGGCGGGTCCATGATCACGAACAGGGTGACGAAGACGGATCCGAAGAGAGCGAAGTCGAGCACAGTTATGGCCTTGCGGGGAGAGGTGGTACGGCGCGGCGGGAGCCGAAGGGACGGTGCCGGAGAGCGTACGGGTCAGCCGCCCGCGCCCGGAACAGGGAAGGCGCCGGTCGCGCGGCGCACGATCTCCCCGTAGATCTCGGGGTCCGTGGTGTACTCCCCGAGACGGCAGGTCTTGCGGCTGCCGTGGTAGTCACTGGAGCCGGTGGTCAGCAGTCCGAGGTCGGCGGCCAGGCCGCGCAGCCGGGCGCGGGTGGCCATGTCGTGGTCCATGTGGTCGACCTCGATGCCGTCGAGGCCGGCCGAGGCCAGCTCCGCGATGGCGCTCTCGGGCACGCACTCACCGCGCTTGACGGCCAGCGGGTGGGCGAACACGGTGACCCCGCCCGCGGCCTTGACGAGGCGGATCGCCTCGAAGGGGTCGAGCTCGTGCTTCTCGACGTACGCCCGGCCGCCGTCCGCGAGCCACTCGGGGGTGAACGCGTCCGAGACGCTGCCGACGACACCCAGCTCGACGAGCGCGGTGGCGACATGGGGCCGCCCGACGGCGCCGCCCTCGCCCGCGAGTTCCGCCACCCGCTCCCAGGTGATCGGCACGCCCAGCTCGCGCAGTTTGGCGACCATGCCCTGCGCGCGGGGCGTCCGGTCGTCGCGTACGAGTTCGCGCTCGCGGGCGAGTTCCGGCTCGTCGGGGTCGAAGAGGTACGCCAGCATGTGCAGGCCCACCCCCCTCCCGTCGGAGGAGGCGGAGCGGTCCGCGGCGGTGGCCGGGCGGGGATCCCTGAGGCGGCAGGACAGCTCGGCGCCGGTCACCAGGGTCAGGCCCGCCGGCACCGCGGCGGTCGCCTCGGCGTAGCCGCCGACCGTGTCGTGGTCGGTGAGCGCGACGACATCGAGACCGGCCGCGGCGGCGTTCCGCACCAGCTCGGCGGGGGTGTCCGTACCGTCCGACGCAGTGGAGTGGGTGTGCAGGTCGATACGCACGGCACGTCTCCAAACTGCGGTCGTCGAACGGGGGACGCTCCAGGATAACGGTGCCGCGGCACCCGCCCCGCACCCCGTTCGCGGCAGGAGCAGCGGTCAGGACAGGATGCGCGGGGTCAGCGCCCCGCACGGCACCAGGTCCACCTCGGCACCGGCGTCCCGCAGATCGGTGAGCACCAGCTCGTCGTAGAGCAACAGCCCCGACTGCTCGGGCCAGACGATCGCCCACAGCCACAGACCGCACGCCTCGCCCGCGAAGACGGCCCGGTCATCCGGGACCCCGCCGACGTGCCACAGCGGGGTGGGCCGGCCGGCGGCGTGCACCTTCGCGTGGGGTGGCTTGTCGACACACATCCGGGGGCCGGGGTCGGGCCCCGGGATGCCGGCGTAGCGGGCCCCGAGTCCTACGCCCAACTCCTCGGCGACCAGCAGCAGTTCCCCCATGCCCCCCAACGGGCCGGGCCCGGAGCATGCGACGGCGGTCGCCCGGCCGCCACTGCGGTCGTCGCCCGCCGACCCGATGCCCGTGAAAAGCCACCCTATGGGCAGCGGCCAGGGCATCCACACCGGGACCTGGGCCCGGTTCACGACGACGCCGAGCGCTTCGACGCTCGGCGGCAGAACGGGCTGCAGAGGGTGCACGGTGCCGTGCACATCACACTGCCAGGAGTCGGCGAAGAGACCGGGCGCCCGGACCCGGCCACCGCACTTCGGGCAACTGGGTTCGCCCCTCATAGGCCCCAACGGTCCTCCCCGGCCGTCGTCGCGTCAAGGACGATCACCCGTCCGGAGCCCGCCGGCAGCGGGGAATAGTAGATGCAGCCCGCATCAATGAGGGTCTCGAACTTACTGCGACCGCAGCCCCCACCGCCGGCCCGAGGAAGCCGGCCCGAGGACCGGCCCGAGGAAGGGGCACCGCAGCGCTACTCGCCCGCCGCACCCTCTCGGCGGTCAGTCCCCCAGCTGCACGCCGCCGCGCTGCGGGTCCCGTAGATCCGTCCCGCGGCCCAGCCAGCGCTTCTCCAGCGCCCCCGCGCCGTGCACCCGCTTCCAGGCCGCCTCGTTGGCGGTCATCGGCAGCAGTGGCAGAAAGCGGACTGGATCCATCGGCGTGTCCAGCTCCAAGTCCTCGACCAGACCGCCGGACTCGGCCACGAGTACGGATGCGAAGGGCGCCCCGGGCCACAGCGGCTCGCCGACGTCCAGCGACGCCCCCGGAGCCACCACGACCCCCTCGACCTGCGGCGACGCGGCGAGTACGGCAAGCGGCCTGAGCACCTTGTCCGTATCGGCGCGGCCGGCCCGTACGGACAGCAGCAGTTCGGCGCGCGGGCCTCGCAGGGGATCCGCGAGGGCGGCGGTGGGGTCGGCCATCGGCTGCGCGGACATCCCGAGCGTCGCGTAACGGACGATATCCCCGTCCATGAACCGGAGGACCTCGATACGGTCGGCGCCCAGGAAGGTCATCGCGGCGCGCGCGTCCGGCTCGCCCAGTGCCGTACGCAACCGGGCCTCGACCAGCTCAAGAACATCTGACATGCCGTGAGCATAGAACGCGTATGCAACAGGCAAAGTGGCGACTTGACACTACGGTCGGCTGATAGTCTTGGCCGCTGGTCAGGGCAGCCCTCAGTGGCACCGTTCTCGAGCTCTGACCATTCAGTCTCGCGGCGCATGTCGCGATCGGTGCTTCCCCCAAGGGGGACCGGCTGGAGGAGGTGGGGTTGCGGTGGATCCGAGTCGACCGTGCAGTACCAGCAGCTCTTCCGTGCTCCGCCCCTTCATCGCGATCTGAGGCCTCCGTACCCCGCCGGCACTCGGCGAAACCACTGAGGTTCATGGCGTTCCCGGAAGAGCGACCTCGTTCTTTCTCGATCCGTGTCTTGAGCGATCTGCCCGTCACGGCTGCGCAGCGGCGCGCCCCGCCCTGCCGCCGGTGACCGGCCCGCGAAGGAGCCTGCCATGTCGATGATCCGTGACCTGCGCGCTGTCGTACGGCCCGCCCTCCGGCGGGGTCACCCCGGCTACGGGGCCCACAGCAGCGAGCTGCCGGGCGCGCCCACGTCCGTGGTGGGCTGCGCGGTGTACCGGGACGGAAGCCGCGTACGCGAGCACCTCACCCCGCATGAAGCCATGCGGAGCGTGCGCTCCGAGGGCGGCTTCGCGTGGATCGGGCTGCATGAGCCGACGGAGGAGGAATTCGCGGGCATCGCCCAGGAGTTCGGGCTGCACCCGCTGGCGGTCGAGGACGCGATCCACGCGCACCAGCGGCCCAAGCTCGAGCGCTACGACGAAACGCTCTTCACGGTCTTCAAGACCATCCACTACGTCGACCACGCCGAGCTCACCGCCACCAGCGAGGTGGTGGAGACCGGCGAGGTGATGTGCTTCACGGGCCGGGACTTCATCATCACCGTCCGGCATGGCGGACAGGGCTCGCTGCGTGCCCTGCGGCACCGGCTGCAGGACGATCCCGAGCTGCTCGCCAAGGGGCCGTCGGCGGTTCTGCACGCCATCGCCGACCAGGTCGTCGACGGCTACATCGCGGTCGCCGACGCCGTGCAGGACGACATCGACGAGGTCGAGATCGAGGTCTTCAGCACCACGCCGGGCGGCGGCAGTTCCCGGGGCGGGGACGCGGGGCGGATCTACCAGCTCAAGCGCGAGGTACTGGAGTTCAAGCGGGCCGTCTCGCCGCTGCTGCGGCCCATGCAGCAGCTGTCGGAGCGGCCGATGCGGCTGGTCGACCCGGACATCCAGAAGTACTTCCGGGATGTCGCCGACCACCTGGCCCGGGTGAACGAGCAGGTGGTGTCCTTCGACGACCTGCTCAACTCGATCCTCCAGGCCAATCTCGCGCAGGCGACCGTCGCGCAGAACGAGGACATGCGAAAAATCACCGCGTGGGCGGCGATCATCGCCGTACCGACCATGATCTGCGGGGTCTACGGCATGAATTTCGAGTACATGCCGGAGCTGCACTGGAAGTACGGCTACCCGATGGTGATGGCCGTCATCGTCGGCATCTGCTTCTCCATCCACCGCGGCTTCAAGCACAACGGCTGGCTCTGAGGTCCGGTCTCCCCGAGGCACCAAGGGCCCGGCCGGATGCCGTCCGTACGGGGTCTAGCCGGCTCTCCGCCGGTCTCCCATGATCACCAGGGCGAGACCGGCGAGGATGACCAGGAGAGCGGGGTACGCGGCGGCCGGCGGCGTCTGCCCCAGCCACACGGCCGCGACCAGCGCCGCGCCCGGCGTCTCGAGCAGGATCGCGGTCGAGGTGACCGAGGGCCCGAGGCCCCGCACCACCCGGTTGATCAGCGAGTGGCCGAGCAGCTGGGCGAACACGGTGAGAAGAGCGAGCTTCAGCCAGGTACCGCCGCTGTAGCCGCCGAGGGCCGAGCCGGACACCAGACAGGTCACCAGGAGCAGCGCGGCGGTCATCGAGTAACAGACATAGGTGTACGCAGTCGTGCTCACACTCCGCCGAACCTCGGCGCCGATGAGCACGTATCCGGCAGCCGCCAGGCCACCCGCCAGGGCGAGGGCGTCGCCCGCCAGTGCGCGCGGCGACAGGGTGAGGTCGACCCCGGTGAGCGCCACGACGCCGAGGAAGGCGACGGCCGTGCCGGCCCAGACCAGCCCGGGCGGGCGGTGACCGCGCAGCCGCAGCAGCAGCGTCGTCCAGAGCGGTGTCGTGGTGACGAGTGCGGTGGACGATGCCACGGAGGTCATGCGCAGGCTGGGCAGCCAGAGTGCGAAGTGCAGCGCGAGGAGCGCCCCGGCCGCGGCCGACAGCAGCAGCGCCTTGCGCCCCATCCCGAACAGCTCGGCCCGGTGGCGCAGCAGCACGAAGGGCGACAGCGCACCGACGGCCATGGCATTGCGCCAGAAGGCGATGGCCAGGGCCGGAGCGGCGGTTGCCGCGACGAGCGGCGCCGAGAAGGAGATCCCGGAGACCGCGACCGCCAGCAGGAACAGATCGACCCGCGGAGCGGTACCGACGGCTTCCGCCAGGCGGTCGTGCTGAACGGTACGGGGTGACGCTATGCGCATCCGCCCAGCGTAAGGGGCATGAGCGCCGAACCTGATTGACGGTCCGGCGGCCTGCGGCGCCGGCGGGTGCGAGCGCGCCGGCCCGGCGGGCGCGCGTGCGGTCTCCGCCCGAGCAGCGGTCCGGCGGCGGAGCATAAGCTGAGCCCCATGACGCAGACGCTGATGGACCGCGCCCTCATCGAGGAGGCGACCAAGAAGTCCGGCCTCATCTGGGTGCACGGCAGCGACGGCCCGCCGCGCGCCCTGTGGCACGTTTGGCACGAGGGCGCGGCCTGCCTCCTCGGCGACGGCCCGGGCGAGCAGCCGTTCACCGGCCTCGGCCTGACCGACGGCGGGGACGCGACCGTATCCGTGCGCAGCAAGGACAAGGGCGGCCGTCTGGTGACCTGGCCGGCCCGGGTCACCGAGCTGGCGCCGGGCAGCGATAGCTGGCAGGCCGTGGTCGGCGAGCTGAAGGCGAAGCGGCTGAACACCCCGGACGCCGAGCAGGTCACCGAGCGCTGGGCGCGTGAGTGCCGCGTGCTGCGGCTGGAGCCCGCCGGTGCCCCCGGCGAGCTGCCGGACGGCTCGCTGGCCGCCGTACCGCCCGCGACCCCGGCGACCACCCGCCGCCCGATCCCGGCCGCGCTGCCGAAGCTGCTGCGTCCGGGCAGGAAGAAGCGCGGCGCGGGCCGGGCCTAGCTGGTGGTGATCTGCCTGCCGTAGTCGACGATGTGGTCCTTGTCGGGCGCCTTCAGCAGGAACTCCTTGTTCCAGTCGGCGAGTTGGAGGACCCCCGCGCCGCCCGCGCGCTGCAGCCGCAGCGGATAGGGCGTGCCCTCGAGGGATACGTCCAGTGAGCCGCCCGCGCCCTCGCCGCCGGTGATCCGGATCGTACGGACCCCGCCGACCGTGCCGCGGTCGCCGGTGGCCCGCTTGCCGTGCAGCCCCAGCAGCCCCTCGAGCAGCAGGTCCATGTCGGTGAAGCCGCTGAGCTGCTTGTACGCGGAGTCCCCGCTGGGCACCTTCACGTACTTGTCGTCGAGCTTGCTGGCCGCGGCGCTGTCGGACCGGGAAGGTTCGCCGCCCTTCTGGCTCGCCCAGAAGTCGGCGTCGGCCTTGAGGTAGAGCTCGTCGCCGACCCGCAGCAGTTCGAACGTGCTGCCCTTGGTGGAGAGCTGGCCGGTCCCGCCGCCTTTCGGGCCGCCCTTCAGCCGCATATCGAGCTTGTAGGTACGGCCCTTGGTGACGAGGCTGCCGGACAGCCGTACCGCTTCCGCGCCGTCGACGGCCTTCCGCGACTTGCTCTCGATCTTCGCCGCGGAGAGCTTCCCGACGCCGTTCGTCCCGGCGTCCGGGTCCTCGGCGGCGCCACCGCACCCCACGAGCACCGCGGCGAGTCCCGTGCAGACCGCCCCCACGAGCGCCGCGTTCCGTGTGCGGGGGAATGGAATCACGTCGGCTCTGCCTCCTGGATGCGGGTGACCTCGACAGCAGTACGGCAGCGTACCCGGGCCGGGCGGCCTGTCCGGAGGGCAGCCGTCCGGACTCTCCGGCACCCCGCGCCCGGCCGGGACACGCTAGCCTGAATCCGTTATCAGGCGATTCCTTAAGCTATTTCCGGTATAGGAGGCGCATGGCATGGCGGCAGGCGCCTCCCGGGTCTTCGTGTCACATCTCGCCGGAGTCGCGGTGTTCGACCCCCAGGGCGACGAGGTGGGCCGGGTCCGCGACCTGGTGGCGATGCTGCGTGTGGGCGGCCGGCCGCCGCGGCTGCTGGGCCTGGTCGTCGAGGTCGTCAGCCGGCACCGCATCTTCGTCCCCATGACCCGGGTCACCGGGGTCGAGTCCGGCCAGGTCATCACGACCGGCGTGGTGAACATGCGCCGCTACGAGCAGCGCCCGACCGAGACACTGGTGCTCGGCGAACTGCTCGACCGCCGGGTGCGGCTGACGGAGACCGGCGATGAGGCCACCGTCCTCGACGTGTCCGTCACCCAGCTGCCCGCCCGCCGCGACTGGGAGATCGACAAGGTCTTCGTACGGCGCGGGAAGGGAGGAGCGCTGCGGCGGCGCGGGGAGACGCTGACCGTCGAGTGGTCGGCTGTCACCGGCTTCTCGGTCGAGGAGGAGGAGCAGGGCGCGGCCAGCCTGCTGGCGGCCTTCGAGCAGCTGCGGCCCGCCGACCTCGCGAACGCCCTGCACCACCTGTCCGCCAAGCGCCGCGGCGAGGTCGCCGCCGCGCTCGACGACGCCAGGCTCGCCGACGTCCTGGAGGAGCTGCCCGACGACGACCAGGTGGAGATCCTCGGCAAGCTGGAGGAGGAGCGCGCCGCCGACGTCCTGGAGGCGATGAACCCGGACGACGCGGCCGATCTCCTCTCCGAGCTGCCGGAGGAGGACAAGGAGCGGCTGCTGGACCTGATGCGGCCCCAGGACGCCGAGCCGCTGCGGCGGCTGATGTCGTACGAGGAGAGCACCGCCGGCGGCATGATGACCACCGAGCCGATCGTGCTCCGTCCCGACGCGACCGTCGCCGTCGCGCTCGCCCGGGTGCGTGACCGGGATCTCTCCCCCGCGCTGGCCGCCCAGGTGTACGTGTGCCGGCCGCCGGACGAGACGCCGACGGGCAAGTACCTGGGCGTCGTGCACTTCCAGCGGCTGCTGCGCGACCCGCCGTACACCCTGGTCGGGGCGATCGTCGACAGCGATCTGCGGCCGCTGCCACCGGGCACCCCACTGCCCGCGCTGACCAGCTATCTCGCCACGTACAACATGGTCGCCGCCCCGGTCGTCGACGAGGGCGGGCATCTGCTGGGGGCGGTCACGGTGGATGACGTCCTCGACCATCTGCTGCCGGACGACTGGCGTGACACCGAACTGCACGACCTCTGGGGGGCCGCCGATGCCGGCTGACCGCCGCGCCGAGTTCGCGGAGCGGGCCCGTACCGAGCGCCCGCAGCCCAGGCTCGACGTCCCGCAGACCAGGCGGCGCAGGCCGCTGCCCGAGTACGACCCGGACGCCTTCGGGCGCCTGTCGGAGCGGATCGCGCGGTTCCTCGGCACCGGGCGCTTCATCGTCTGGATGACGGGCGTCATCGTCGCGTGGGTGCTGTGGAACGTGACCGCCCCGGAAGGTCTGCGCTGGGACGGGTACCCGTTCATCTTCCTGACGCTGGTCCTGTCGCTCCAGGCCTCGTACGCCGCCCCGCTGATCCTGCTCGCGCAGAACCGGCAGGTCGACCGCGACCGGGTCAATCTCGAACAGGACCGGGCGCGGCACGAGCGCAGCATCGCCGACACCGAGTACCTCACCCGGGAGATCGCCTCGCTGCGGATGGGGCTCGGCGAGGTCGCCACCCGCGACTGGATCCGTTCGGAGCTCCAGGACCTGACGAGGGAGCTGGAGCAGCAGGAGCTCTCTGCGGAGAGTGACTCCGGCCATATGCGGGACGCCGACCGCTGAGAGCACTTTCCGAAGGCCGCACCATGCGCCGTACCATCGGTGCATGGCTACCGACACTCCCCCAGACTCCGTCCCGTCCGAAGAGGCGGTGCGTGCCGCGCTCGCGACGGTCAACGACCCGGAGATCCACCGCCCCATCACCGACCTCGGGATGGTCAAATCGGTGGAGATCGCGTCGGACGGGGCGGTCGCGGTCGGTGTCTTCCTGACGGTGTCCGGCTGCCCGCTGCGCGACACGATCACCCGCGAGGTCACCGAGGCGGTCGCCGCGGTGAAGGGCGTGACGCGGGTCACCGTCGAGCTCGATGTGATGAGCGACGAGCAGCGGCGCGAGCTGGCGAGCTCGCTGCGCGGCGGGAAGGCCGAGCGCGAGGTGCCGTTCGCCCAGCCGGGCTCGCTGACCCGGGTGTACGCGGTGGCCTCCGGCAAGGGCGGCGTCGGCAAGTCCTCGGTGACGGTCAACCTCGCCGTGGCAATGGCCCAGGACGGGCTGAAGGTCGGTGTCGTCGACGCGGACATCTACGGCCACTCGGTGCCGCGGATGCTCGGTGCGGACGGCCGGCCCACCCAGGTCGAGGACATGATCATGCCGCCGTCCGCGAACGGCGTGAAGGTCATCTCGATCGGCATGTTCACCCCGGGCAACTCCCCGGTCGTGTGGCGGGGGCCGATGCTGCACCGGGCGCTCCAGCAGTTCCTCGCGGACGTCTACTGGGGCGATCTGGACGTGCTCCTGCTCGACCTTCCGCCGGGGACCGGTGACATCGCCATCTCGGTGGCCCAGCTGGTGCCGAACGCCGAGATCCTGGTGGTGACGACGCCTCAGCAGGCCGCGGCCGAGGTCGCGGAGCGGGCCGGGTCGATCGCGGTACAGACGCACCAGAAGATCGTCGGCGTGGTCGAGAACATGTCGGGGCTGCCCTGCCCGCACTGCGACGAGATGGTGGACGTGTTCGGCACGGGCGGCGGCAAGTCGGTCGCCGAGGGCCTGACGAGGACCACGGGCGCCGAGGTGCCGGTGCTGGGCGCCATCCCCATCGACGTACGGCTGCGAGAGGGTGGCGACGAGGGCAAGCCCGTCGTGATCACCGACCCGGACTCACCGGCCGGCGCCGCGCTGCGGGACATCGCGGGCAAGCTCGGCGGGCGCCAGCGGGGACTGTCGGGCATGTCGCTGGGGATCACGCCGCGCAACAAGTTCTGAGCCCTGCGGCTCCGGGCGGCTCCGGGGGCGATGCGCTCCCGGGCCCGGGTTCCGAGGGCGTCGCGCTCTCCTGGGGGGATCGGGTTTCCAGGACCCCGGGGATCGAGCTGAGACCCGGGCTCTGCGGGACACCGGGCCGGTACGGACGCCCAGTTGTGGAGTGGCGGAGTCGTGAGGCTCCGCTCCGAGCATGGCCGACGGGTTCCTCGCGCCCGGCTCGTACGAACCGGGCGCGAGGAACCCGTGGGCGTCACTCCGCGTATTCGGTGATGTCCTTGACCACCGAGAATCCCAGGCCGTAGGCGCTCATCCCGCGCCCGTACGCCCCGATGTGCACGGCCTCCTGCGTCGAGCCCGCCAGCACCCAGCCGTACTCGGACTCGCGGTAGTGGAAGGGTGTGGGCACACCGTCCACCGGCAGCGACAGTGCCGACCAGGCGGGACCCTCGAGGTCGTCGGCCAACTCCCAGGCGAGCGCGGTCTGCTGTTCCAGCCAGTTGTCGCGCAGCGCGCGCTCCATCTGGGACGGCCAGGTGCTCGCCAGCAGCCCCGATCCGGCCAGCCAGGCGGCCGAGGAGACCGAGGTGGCCTCCAGGACGCCGGTGCCGTCCGCGCTGCGTCGCACCGGGCGGCTGGCGACGGTCACGACGACCGTGAAGCGCCGCCGGTCCTGGTCGGTCTCGACACGCAGCGTGGGCACCTCGCCGTGCCCGGTCGAACCGTGCTCGACCGTGCCGTCGGCGGCCGTGCCCACCTGCATCAGCCAGCGCGGGCCCGTGAAGGCCTCGTCCAGCCCGTACCAGGGGAAACCGGCCAGCAGATAACCGTCGAGGGGGCGACGGGTGCCCAACGCCTCCCGACCCGGTCTTCCGGCCTCCGCGTCGTCGGACGTGCTGGGCGCGATGGGCGACCCCTGCGCCCCTACCCGACTCGTCGTGTCCATCTGCGTGGCGCCTCCTTGTTGCCCCGTCGTCTTGGAGCGATCCGCCCCTCGGGCGGCCTCACCCGGACACAGGGAGGATAGCCACACCGGTCGGTTCAGTCGGACATACGACAGGATCAGGTGGCGTCGGGGTCGAAGGGCGGACGTGCCTCCGGCGCGGGCTGATCGCGTTTGCGCAGCAGGTCGGAGCCGCCGGCAGCGCTCCCCGGGGACTTGCGGAGGGACGGGCCGGTCGAGCCGCCCGCGACCGTGTCACTCTCGCGGCCGTGCACCGAGTCGGTCACCTCGGACAGTTCCTTGCGGAAGTCGAAGCCGTTGCGGATCTCCTGGAGCCCCAAGTCGTCGTTGTCCATGAGCTGCTTGCGGACGAACGTCTTGGGGTTGAGGTCCTCGAACTCGAAGTCCTTGAACTCCGGGCCCAGCTCGGAGCGGATGTCCGCTTTGGCGCCCTCGGAGAAGTCACGGACCTTGCGGATGAAGCGCGAGACGTCCTGAATGACCTTGGGAAGCTTGTCCGGACCGAAGATGACGACCGCAAGGATTACGAGCGCCACCAGCTCGAGTGCGCCTATGTCATTGAACACCTTGCGGCTCCTTGAGATGTCCACGGTCGGCAGGTCGGTACGGGTCCGGGCCCGCTCCACGGTACCCGGCTGCGCGGGGTGGGCGGTACTGGTTCCCGAGAGGGCCCGTCGGGCGCCGCACCGGGGGCCGCACCGGCCTCCGCACCTGGGGTCCGAGCGGCCCTCGCACCAGCGGCCGGAGCAGCGCACGAACCGAGGACCGGAACAACCGGAGCAACCGGAGCAACCGGAGCAACCGGAGCAACCGGAGCAGCCCTCGTACCGGCGCTTGAGCGGCTCTCGTACCGGGTGCGGGTGCGAGTGCGGACGTCGTACGAGCCGGGCGCATCATCTGCCGCTCGCCGTGCCGAGGGTCAGCTGGATCGTGCGCTCCTTGCCGTCGCGCTCCAGCGTCAGCTCCAAGCGGTCGCCGGGGCGGTGGCTGCGGATCTTGACGATCAGCTCCTCGCCGCTGTGCACCCGGGCGCCGTCGACCTCGGTCAGCACGTCGCCGGGTTCGATACCCGCCTTGGCCCCGGGCCCGCCCAGCTTCACGGGCGAACCGCCCCCGCCCTTACCCTTGCCCTGGGCCCTGGTGGCGACCCGGGCGCCGTCGCCGGTGTACTCCAGGTCCAAGGTGACGCCGATCACCGGGTGGGTGGCCCTTCCGGTGTTGATCAGCTCCTCGGCCACCCGCTTTCCCTGGTTGACCGGGATCGCGAAGCCGAGGCCGATGCTGCCGCCCTGGGTGCTGTCGAGTCCACCGCCCTCGCCCGCGGCCCTGATGGCGCTGTTGATTCCGATGACCCGGGCCCGGGAATCCACCAGCGGGCCACCGGAGTTGCCGGGGTTGATCGGAGCGTCGGTCTGGAGTGCGTCGACATAGCTGATGTCGCTGCCGTCACCCTCCTCACCACCCGCGGTGATGGGACGTTCCTTCGCGCTGATGATTCCGGAAGTGACAGTTCCGGCCAGGTCGTACGGGGCGCCGATCGCCACGACCGGATCCCCGACGCGGACGGAGTCGGAGTTGCCGAGGGCCAGCGGCTTGAGCCCGGAGACCCGGCTGACCTTGACGACGGCGAGGTCGTAGCCACTGTCGCGGCCGACGACCTCGGCCCCGGCGACTTCACCACCGCTGAAGGTCACCGATATCTCACCGTCGGCACCGGCGGGTTCCACCACATGGTTGTTGGTGAGTATATGTCCCTGTTTATCCAGCACGAAGCCCGTGCCGGTGCCCTGCCTGCTGCCGCCCTTGACATGGAAGGTGACAACGCCGGGCAGCGCGGCGGCGGCGATCCCGGCGACGCTCTCCGGGTCGCGGTCACCCGCCTCGGGGGAAGCCTGCGGCAACTCGACCTCGGTGAGGCCGCCGTTGCGCTCCACGTACGCCCCGATGCCGCCGCCGACGCCACCCGATACGAGTGCGAGCACCAGGGCGCCCATGAGCAGGCTCCCGCGCCGCGTCCGCGTCCGCGGCGCACCATCGGGCACGTAGGCCGAGTGCGCCCCGGTCTCGGGGCGCGGTGCACCCCACGGGTCGTACTGCTGCCAGAGCCCGGCCGTCTGCGGGACGCTGTCGGCGGCCCCGGGCCCGGGAAACGCCGTGCCCGACCCGGTCTCCGTGCCCGTGCCGGCGTACGTCCCGGTGTACGTCCCGGCCGGCGGCGTCTCGTGCGGATGGCGCGCCCGCGCGGGCGGACCGGGCACGGACGCACCCGCATTCGGTGCCGGGGGCGGGAGGTGCGTGCCGTGCGCGGGGGTCTGCATCGGGCCCTGCGCGCTGTGCGCAGCCGCACCGGACCCGGTACCGGTACCCGCCCCGGGCTGGAGCGGCGGCTGCCCGCCACCCGCCCTCGCGGCCGGGATCTGCGTGCCGTGCGCGGGTGTCGTGCCCGGGCGCTGCACGGGGGGCGCCGGGGCCCATGGGCCGGGCTCTCCGTAGGGAGGGGTGCCGTACGGGTCCGGCGCGTGCCGAGGCCCCGCCGGCTCGGGGCCTGCGGCCGTGCTGTTGGCCGTGCTCTGCGACGGGCCGGTGGACGTGCTCTGCGACGGGCCGGCGGTCGTGCTCTGCGACGGGCCGGTGGCCGTACTGTGCGCCGGACGGGCCTGCCGGGGCACACTCGGGTCGCCGGTCTCCGGCGTGGGCCAGGCTTCCGACTGCTCCGCGGGGCCACCGGCCACCGCTCGTCCGGGCGACGGCTCGGACGGCAGAGCGGTGGGTTCCGCTTCGGCGTGCGGCGCGCTGCCGGGCTGCGGCGCAAGCGGTCCGTGCTCTTCCGGCGTCAGGCCCGTGGAGAGCGGCGGCTCTGAAAGGGGATCACCGGCCGCCGGGGCAGCATCCGCTGTCGGCACGTCAGGCGCCGTCGGCTCCACCGGGCCCGCCGCCGCGGCCTCCGCGTCGACGCCCGGCCGGCCACCGGGGCCCCGCCGGGGTCGGCTCCACCACTTCGCCTTCGGCCCGGCGGCCTGCCCCTCGTCCATGCTCTCCCCATAGTTCGCCCACGGCTCGGCGCGGGCTGCACCGCCTCCGGGACCGCACCCCCACCCCGGCGATTCAACCAGGTCTGCACGGGGGCGCGCAGGCTCACCGTCAGCGCTCCGCGGAAGCCGACGGATCGGGGGCAGCGTTGGCACCGACGAGCGGGGCCGCCTGGTGGTGCGGGGCGGAAGGCTCCGACACCCTGGTCGGCGCGGGGGGCTGGGTGGTGCCGACCGTCGCTTCACCGAAGGCCGTGGCCCGCGGGCCGTAGGCCGTCTCGCGTATCAGCGGGGTCAGGACCGTGGCAGTCGGAAGCATGGGTGAGGTGAACGGGTGCAGCGGGGGCCGCGGTTGGGCCGGCGGATGACCGGTCGCCGTGGGGAATGAGGGGCTGCCCGCCCCGGTCGGGGCAGCGAACAGGAAGGGGCGGCTGCCTGCCGCCGACGCGGCCAGCATGGCGTCACCGCCGCTCACCGGAAGGACGCCGCTCGCCTGGGCCGTACGGACGGGGGTCGCCGCGGCGCCCGCGCCATCCTTGCGACCGGGCACCGAGTCGATCGCCGCCTCCAGCGGCAGGGCGCCGCCGAGCGCGAACGCGGCGAGTGACACCGCGCCTGCCGCGGCGAAAGCGAACCGGCGGCTTCGGGAGGAGTTCCGCTCGACGTCGTGGATGGGGAAACCGCCGCGCTGCCCCCCGCGGGCACCATGGCCGCCGGACGGCACGTATGCGAAGGCCTCCGGCCGCATGCCGAAGACACCGCCGTTACCGGAGCCGAAAGGGCTCTCCTGACCGCCATCACCCCCCGGCAGCCCCTGGAGCCGGGCGAGAAGCCCCTCCGAGGGCGGCGGCGGGGCGGTCTCGGCGAAGACGCTCTTCAGCCGCCGCTGCGCGTCGGCCTCCGCCTTGCACGTCCAGCAGGTCGCCAGATGCGCCAGCACTCGCTCGCGGGTGTCATGTCCGAGCTCTCCGTCGACCAGCGCGGCGAGGCGGTCGCCCAAATGCTGCTCTGCGTGGCTCGTGCCGCCGAATCCGGTCACGCCCTCCCGCCCTCTCCTGCGATGCCCTGGAAAGCGGCGGCGAGGGAGCGCTGCTGCCCGGCGCGGGCCGAGGGCGACCGGTGCTTGAGCGCCTTGCGCAGATGGGAACGGCCGCGGTGGATCCGGCTGCGCACCGTGCCGAGCTTCACACCCAGCGTCGCGGCGATCTCCTCGTACGAGAGCCCCTCGATGTCACAGAGCACGACCGCCGCGCGGAACTCCGGCGCGAGCGTGTCCAGTGCCTGCTGCACGTCCGCGTCGAAGTGGCTGTCGTGGAAGTGCTGTTGCGGGGACGGCTCACGGCTCGGCAGCCGCTCCGCGGCGTCGTCACCGAGCGCGTCGAACCGGATGCGCTGCCGGCGGCGGACCATGTCGAGGAAGAGGTTGGTGGTGATCCGGTGGAGCCACCCCTCGAAGGTGCCGGGAGTGTAGGTGGACAGCGAGCGGAAGACGCGGACGAAGACCTCCTGGGTGAGGTCTTCCGCGTCATGCTGGTTTCCCGTCAGGCGGTAGGCGAGGCGGTAGACCCGAGCGCTGTGCGTGCTGACGATCTCCTCCCAGGTGGGAGGGGTCCACGCCTGGGATTCCGCCTCATCACCGAAAGACGCAGGAGTGGAAAAGGTCGCAGTCGGTGCGGAATCGGCGGCGGCGCGGAAACGGTCAGCGGTGTCGGTCACGGATTTCGGCTCGCCGGCCAACCTGCGAAAGCGCCTCAGCACTCCTCGGTCACCGGCCGCAGCCGCACCTCCCCTGTCGGCTCTGGTGGTGTCCAGTGGAGTCCCTACCATATCCACCTCGCCCGTTAGCTCCGGATAAGGTTCTTTGACCCTCATTTTAGCCACCACTCCCCCGTGCCCCTTTCCCGTATCCCCCTTCAATAACGCCCAGTCCCATCGGCGGGTTCCCGAGGGCAACGGATACAGTCACGGTTGCGTCGACTACGGGGACAGGAGAGGGCCATTACCGGCAACCGTCAGACGAGCTGGGCGTTCGCTGAGGCGTACAGCGTCGGGAACGTCGACGGCGCGGCGCTGCGCTGGGCTCGCGACCGGGCCCGCGAGGCAGGCCTTCGCTCGGTGTCGACCGGTAGCGGTGCCGCATTGTCCCTGCTCGCCGCCGCCGCGGACGCCAAGTCCGTCGCCGAGATCGGCACCGGCACCGGCGTGTCCGGAATCCATCTGCTGCACGGAATGCGCCCCGACGGCGTGCTGACCACGGTGGACACCGAGCCGGAGAACCAGCAGTTCGCGCGCCAGGCCTTCCGGGCCGCCGGATTCGCCGGGAACCGCGCCCGCTTCATCCCCGGCCGTGCTCTCGATGTGCTGCCCAGGCTGGCCGACGGCGGATACGACCTGGTCTTCTGCGACGGGGACCGGATGGAGTGCCTGGACTACCTCGCCGAATCGTTGCGTCTGCTGCGCCCCGGGGGGCTCGTCGTCTTCGAAGGGGTCTTCGCCGACGGCCGGACCGTGGATTCCGCGGCCCAGCCCGCGGAGGTCCAGCGACTGCGGGAGCTGCTGCGGACCGTACGGGAGAGCACGGCGCTGCTGCCCTCGCTGCTGCCGGTCGGCGACGGACTGCTCTGCGCAGTCAAGCGCGGCTGACCCGGCTGCTCCGGCTGCTCCGGCCCGGCTTCCCCGTCTTCGGCGGATCCCGGCCCCGGTCCCGGCCAAGTCCGCAGGCCTCAGGACAAGCCACTGCCCCGGCGGATTCGCGCTACGAGATACGCGGCCTGCGCCGGGGCAGTGGAAGTGGTGTGGCCTTAATGCCTAGCCGACGACCTTCTTCAGGGCGTCGCCGAGCGCGTCTGCCTCGTCCGGAGTCAGCTCGACGACGAGCCGACCGCCGCCTTCGAGCGGAACGCGCATGACGATGCCCCGCCCCTCCTTGGTCACCTCGAGCGGGCCGTCGCCCGTCCGCGGCTTCATGGCCGCCATGCTCGTTCCCCTTCCTGAAACCAGCTCATCGCAGCCGACAACCCAGGTGTCACCGGCATCGAACACATTGCTTCCAGGCCATTATCCCGCATCGCGGGACCCGATGACCAACATCGGTCGGCAACCCTTCTGCAACGCGCTCGTGCAAAACCACTCAATTCGGCGATCCGGCTGCGATACTGCGCGTCCGCTCAGGAGCCGGCGGCGGCAGTTTGTTTGACGCAGCTCACATGCGGGCTGCCGGTCCGTCGTCAGTGATCTCCGCCATGCTGTCCCCTGACTGCCCGAGCAGGCCCGAGCCACCAGGAGGGGACCCAGACATGGCCGACACCGTGCTTCATGAGGTGACCGACGGACTCGCGACGATCACCCTGAATCGTCCCGAAGCCATGAACGCACTCGACGTGGCGACCAAGGTCGCGCTGCGGGACAGCCTGCGGCAGGCCGCAGACGACCCCGCCGTACGTGCCGTGCTGCTCATCGGCAGCGGGCGCGCGTTCTGTGTCGGCCAGGACCTCAAGGAGCACATCGGCCTGCTGGCGCTCGACCACGAGTCGGGCACCGGCGGCACGATGAATACGGTGCGGGAGCACTACAACCCCATCGTGACGGCGATCACCGAGATGCCGAAGCCGGTGGTGGCGGGGGTCAACGGGGTGGCGGCGGGCGCCGGGGCGGGCTTCGCGTTCGCCGCGGACTACCGGGTGGTTGCCGACTCGGCGGCCTTCAACACCTCCTTCGCCGGAGTCGCGCTCACCGCCGATTCCGGCGTCTCCTGGACGCTGCCGCGGCTGATCGGGCAGAGCCGCGCGGCCGACCTGCTGCTGTTCCCGCGCAGCGTGAGTGCCCAGGAGGCCCTGGAGCTGGGGATCGCGAACAAGGTCGTCCCGGCCGCGGAGCTCGCCGCGGAGGCGGCCGCGGTCGCCCGCCGCCTCGCCGAGGGACCGACGGCCGCCTACGCCGCGATCAAGGAGTCCCTCGCCTACGGGTCCCGGCACGGTCTGCTCGACACCCTGGCGAAGGAGGACGAACTCCAGATCCGCGCCGGGGCCTCGGAGGACCACCGGATCGCGGTCGAGGCCTTCGTGAACAAGCAGAAGCCGAAGTTCCTGGGCCGCTGAGCGCCGGGCACATCCGCCGCCCGGCGGGGAACTGCCGGGC
>NZ_JBEXKU010000034.1:0-76958 GCF_040609575.1 Streptomyces sp. NPDC004647
GACCGAATCGAATTCCGGCATGCCGAAATCGTTCCCGATGGGAGGTCCTGCAAGAGGTGGTGTGCCGCCGGTGCGGCTCAAGTGGCCGCCGCAGAGTCTGTATGACTCCGTGACAACTCGAAGGACAGTACACGACACCCAGCAGTGCTACAAACCCGGGCCCGGGTGCCGGGCCGATGCCTCAACAGTGCCCGAGTCGGCCCGGGAGTTGGCGCGGGCCGAGGGTCCGGCCCGCGCTTGTCCGAGGCGGTCAGCCGTTGCCCGAGGCCAGCTCACGGCTGCGGTCGCGGGCCGCCTCCAGGGCCGCCAGGAGGGCTGCCCGTACGCCGTGGCGCTCCAGTTCCCGGATGGCGTTGATGGTGGTGCCCGCCGGGGAGGTGACGGCCTCGCGGAGCGTGACCGGGTGCTCGCCGCTGTCGCGGAGCATGACGGCGGCGCCGATGGCGGCCTGGACGATCAGGTCATGCGCCTTGTCGCGGGGCAGGCCGAGGAGGATCCCGGCGTCGGTCATCGCCTCGACCAGGAAGTAGAAGTACGCGGGGCCGGAGCCGGAGAGGGCGGTGGTGGCGTCCTGCTGGGCTTCGGGGACGCGCAGCGTCTTCCCTACGACGGCGAAGATCTCCTCGGCATGGGCAAGGTGTTCGGCGGTGGCGTGGCTGCCCGCCGAGATGACGGACATGGCCTCGTCCACGAGGGCCGGGGTGTTGGTCATGACACGGACGACCGGGGTACCGGCCGCGAGCCGCTGCTCGAGGAAGGCGGTCGGGATGCCGGCGGCGCCGCTGATGACCAGGCGGTCGGAAGGCACGTGCGGAGCGAGCTCGTCGAGCAGCGCGCCCATGTCCTGGGGCTTGACCGTGAGGATGAGGGTGTCGGCGCTCTTGGCGGCCTCTGCGTTGGAGACGGCCTCGACGCCGTACCGGCTGCGGAGTTCTTGGGCGCGCTCCGCGCGCCGGGTGGTGACCAGCAGCTCGGCGGGTGGCCTGCCGCCGCGGATCATGCCGCTGAGCAGTGCTTCGCCGATTTTGCCGGTGCCGAGAACGGCGACCTTCTGCGTCATGGTGTCGCTCACCTCGTCGGGGTGCGGTGTCACGCGTGTACGCGCGCGCGTGACGTAGTACAGAGGTCCATCCTGGCACCGGCGCGCGTGGGGAGGCGGGGGCGTCCACGTGGCGGAAGGGGGACCGCCGGCCAGGACGGTCCCCGCCCCGGTCCCCGCCCGGACCGAGGGCGGAACGCTACGAGGTGCGGCGGTGGAGTGTTGCCGCGCCGAGGGAGAGGACCAGCAGGGCGCAGCCGGCGACGACCACCGCGTCGCGGACGAAGTCGCCCGTCACCGAGGTGTTGCGCAGCACCTCGTTCATCCCGTCGACGGCGTACGACATGGGCAGGACGTCGGAGACCGCCTCCAGCACGGGCTGCATGGTGTCGCGCGGGGCGAACAGTCCGCACAGCAGGATCTGCGGGAAGATCACGGCCGGCATGAACTGCACCGCCTGGAACTCGCTGGCCGCGAAGGCGCTGACGAACAGCCCCAGTGCCGTGCCGAGCAGGGCGTCCAGGAGCGCGACGAGCAGCAGGAGCCACGGGGACCCGGCGATGTCGAGGTCCAGGGCCCAGACCGCGAGGCCGGTGGCGAGGGCCGCCTGGACCACGGCGAGCAGGCCGAAGGCGAGGGCGTAGCCGATGATCAGGTCGCCCTTGCCCAGAGGCATGGAGAGCAGACGTTCCAGCGTGCCGGAGGTGCGTTCGCGCAGGGTGGCGATGGAGGTGACCAGGAACATCGTCACCAGCGGGAAGATGCCGAGCAGCGAGGAGCCGATGCCGTCGAAGGACCTCGGACTGGCGTCGAAGACGTAGTAGAGGAGCACCAGCAGCGCGCAGGGGACGAACAGCAACAGGGCGATGGTGCGCGGGTCGTGGCTGAGCTGCCGCAGCACGCGGCGGGTGGTGGCGAGTGTGCGGGAGAGGTTCACCGGGGTTCACTTCCTGAGGTTGCTTCGACGGAGGGGAGCCGGTGGCCGGCGGTCTGCGGGAGCCCGTCCGCTCCGGCGGCCGCGTCCCTGCGCTTCGCCGCGTCGACCAGGTGCAGGAAGGCTTCCTCGACCGTTTCGCTGCCCGTACGGTCCCGGAGCGCCGCCGGTGTGTCTCCGCCGGCCTCCGGCCGGGAGGTGCCCCCAGCGAGGATCCGGCCCGCCCGCATGAGCAGCAGCCGTTGGCAGCGTTCGGCCTCGTCCATGACGTGGGAGGAGATGAGGAGCGTCGTGCCGCGCTCGGCGGCGAGGCGGTGGAAGAGGTTCCACAGGTCGCGGCGGAGCACGGGGTCGAGCCCGACCGTCGGCTCGTCGAGGACGAGGAGTTCGGGCGTGCCGAGCAGCGCTACGGCGAGCGAGACACGGGAGAGCTGGCCGCCGGAGAGGGTTCCGGCCAGGGCCTCGGCGTGGTCGGCGAGGTCGACCTCGGCCAGGGCCCGCTCCACCTGCGCGCGCCGGTCGCCCCGGCCGAGCCGTGGGTCGAGGACGGCTGCGTAGTAGTCGAGGTTCTGCCGAGCGGTGAGGTCGGCGTAGACGGAGGGCGCCTGGGTGACGTAGCCGACCAGGGAGCGCAGCGGGGCGCTGCCGGCCGGTCGGCCGAGGACGTCGAGGGTGCCGGTGACCTTGGCCTGGGTGCCTGCGATGGCGCGCATCAGTGTCGATTTGCCGCAGCCGCTGGGGCCGAGGAGGCCGGTGACCTGGCCGCGGGGGATGTCGAAGTCGAGGGTGTCGAGGACGGTGCGGCCACCGCGGATGACGCTGAGGCCGCGGGCCCGGATGGCGGGCTCCCCGGATTTATTCATCATGCGGTGAATAATGCTCCCGGCCCCTCGCCCGAGTCAAGGCGGGGGCGCCGCGCGGATTGGCCCGTAGGGTCTGATCGGTTCGTATCCGTGTATGACAGGAGATCCGTGACAGTCCGTCCGTCCCGCGCCCGGCACGTTCCGGCCGCGCTCGCAGCCGCCCTGTTACTCGCCTCCTGCACGGCCGACACGTCCGGCGGCGGCAAGGCCGGGGCGGACTCGGCCGGGGACCCGTTGTTCCCCCGGCTGGGAAACGGCGGGTACGACGTCGGGCACTACGGCCTCCGGATCGACTACGACCTGCAGCGCCGGCGGCTCGACGGGACCGCCGTCGTCACCGCCGAGGCCACGCACGCCCTGAGCAGCTTCAGCCTCGATCTGGCCGGGCTGACCGTGCGCCGGGTGACCGTGGACGGGAAGAAGGCCCAAGCCCGGCGGAAAGGCGACAAGTTGGTTGTCCGGCCCGCGCGTATCGTCGCGAAAGGCGCCACCTTCCGTACGACCGTCGACTACGGCGGACGGCCGAAGAAGCTGACCGACCCCGACGGCTCGACCGAGGGCTGGGTGCCGACGGACGACGGTGCGCTCGTCGTCGGTGAGCCGGCCGGGTCCATGACCTGGTTCCCCGGCAACAACCACCCCAGCGACAAGGCCTCGTACGACATCGCGGTCACCGTGCCCAAGGGCTGGACCGCCCTCGCGGGCGGCGAGTTGCGCGGCGAGCGGACGAGGGGCGGGCGGACCACCTTCAGCTGGCACAGCGGCGAGCCGATGGCCTCCTACCTCGCCACCGCCACCATCGGGAAGTTCGAGCTGAGGCGGTCGGAGACCAGGAGCGGGCTTCCGCTGTACGTGGCTGTGGACCCGCGCGAGGCCGCGGACAGTGCGAAGCCGCTGGACAGGATCGAGGAGATCCTGAAGTGGGAGACCACGTTGTTCGGCCCGTACCCCTTCTCCTCCGCCGGCGCGATCGTGGACCACGAGCCGAAGGGTGTCGACTACGCCCTGGAAGTGCAGACGAAGCCGGTCTACCCGGAAGCCCCCGATCACGCCACGGTGCTGCACGAGCTGGCGCACCAGTGGTTCGGCAATTCGGTGACGCCGGAGACCTGGCAGGACATGTGGCTCAACGAGGGCTTCGCGACCTACGCCGAGTGGCTGTGGCAGGAGCAGCACGGCGGGAAGCCGGCGCAGGAGACCTTCGACGAGTTGTACGCCAAGGACGAGGACGATGCTCTGTGGGAATTCCCGCCGGGCGATCCGGGCAGCGCGGAGAACATCTCGGGCGACCCGGTGTACGAACGCGGCGCGATGGTGCTGCAGCAGTTGCGGCTCGCGGTCGGTGACAGGACCTTCTTCGAGATCCTGAAGGAGTGGCCCGCCGAGTACCGGCACGGCAATGCCGACGCCGACGACTTCATCGCCTTCTGCGAGAAGAAGGCGGACGAGGACCTGGGCGAGCTGTTCGACACCTGGCTCTACAAGGACGGCCGACCCGACTGGGAGTACGAGAAGTAGCCGCGGCCCGCCCGCGCATACTTCCACCACACACCCGCTGGTGCTTCCACCACACACCCGCTGGTGCTTCCCCTCACACCCGCTCGCTTTCCGCTCACACGATGCCGGGTGCCAGGCGGAGCGCGCCGGGGTGACGCCGCGCCAGGTGGAGCAGGCGGATGGTCGAGCGGGCCGCCTCCTCCTTGGCCCGCGCCGCCGGGCGGCCGGTCAGGGAACGCTCGCGCGGGGAGTCGTCGTGGCGTACGGACTGGATCAGGCTGTCCCGGCGGCCCAGGCTCACGCACTGGACGAGGTAGCCGAAGCGCAGCTGCCGCGGCTCCTCCCCGCGCGCCTCGGCGACGATCGCGGCAGCGGCCTGCGCGGACGGTCGTCGGTCAGCGCCTTTTGCGCTTCCTTCCCGGCGCACGGGCGGCGGGGTTGCCCGCGCGGGTGGCGCGCCGACGCTCATGGAGTTCGCACTCGCGCTCGTACTCGGCACGGTGGAGTTTCTCGCCCGGGGCCTCTGCCAGGGCACGGAAGAACCAGGCGAGCAGCACACCGATGAAGCCGATCACCCGGATGCTCTGCATGGACCGCTCGACGCCCGGGTCGCTCCTGCCGGAGCCCTGAGCAGCGTCCTTGCCCCCGTCCGGACGGCGGGTGAAGTCCTCCCACGTGCGGCGGAAGGCGAGCGCGCTGCATGCCGCGAACATCACGACCACCAGCATGCTGACCAGGCTGCCGACGCGGGCGATGCCCAGCCCCTCGTAGCCGAAGCGCAGCACGAGGGCACCGGCCGCGGCGGCCAGCAGCGAGCCGGCGGCCACCGCGGCGCGCCGCAGCCCGTAGTTCCCGTCGTGGTTCACCCATGTCGTGCCGAAGAACCGGATCGGTTCCGGCCGAGGTCCTGCGGGCTGCTGCGCATCACTCATGCCGACGATTATCGCTCCCGGCTTCCGCGGCCCGTCGCTCAGGAGCAGCGCGGGGCCACATAGCCGTCGTGGCCCGTCTTCACATAGGCGTCCGCCACGTACTGCCCCGGACCGATCTTGTCCCAGATATCGGAACTGCCGTACGGGCCGCTGACCCGCTGACCGCGCCGCTGGCAGCTGATCACCACATGCGCGCCGTACCCGAGCACCCTCACCAGGCGGCTCGTGGTGCTGGGCCCGCTGCGCACATTGACGCGGTAGCCCGGCGCGACGGGATACCTGTTCCCCCCCGACGCCGCCGCCGTTTCGGCAGTCCCGTCGGCACCGGCGCTCTCTGCGGGTTTTTCGATCTCTTCAATGGCCATACGGCCCTCCCCCGTTGAGTGGCCCGACCGGGTGTTTCCGGCCGACGACATGCGCAGGCTAGCAACCGCCGACCGGCTCGTACGCGCCATCGACTAGGCTCCGTGAGCCGCCAACTGCGGCCGAACTTCACGGGGGTGGGGAATGCCGCCGCTGCGCGGTACCGGGGCCGGCCCGGAAGCGGAGGATCCGGAATACGCCGGGCAGTACCGGCTCGAGGCGCGCCTCGGCTCGGGCGGTATGGGAGTCGTCCATCTGGCCAGATCCACCTCGGGGCTCCGGCTCGCGGTGAAGGTGGTGCACGCGGACTTCGCCGGCGACGACGAGTTCCGGGCACGGTTCCGGCAGGAAGTGGCGGCGGCCCGGCGGGTGAGCGGGGCCTTCACGGCACCGGTCGTGGATGCCGACCCCGACGCCGTACGGCCCTGGATGGCCACCCTCTACATCCCCGGTCCCACACTCGCCCAGCATGTGAAGCGGAACGGGCCGCTGGCACCTCCGGAGGTGCGGCGGCTCGCGGCCGGGCTGGCCGAGGCGCTGCGTGACATCCACCGGGCCGGTGTGGTGCACCGGGATCTGAAGCCGGGCAATGTGCTGCTGGCGGAGGACGGGCCGAAGGTCATCGACTTCGGGATCTCGCGCCCGTCGGACAGCGATCTGCGGACGGAGACGGGGAAGCTGATCGGCACGCCGCCGTTCATGGCCCCGGAGCAGTTCCAGCGGCCGCGTTCGGTGGGGCCGGCGGCGGATGTGTTCGCGCTGGGCTCGGTGCTGGTGCACGCGGCGACGGGGCGGGGGCCGTTCGACTCGGAGAGCCCGTACATCGTGGCGTATCAAGTGGTCCACGACGAGGCCGACTTGGCGGGGGTTCCGGAGGGTCTGGCGCCGCTGATCAGCAGCTGTCTGGCGAAGGACCCGGAGGACCGGCCGACCCCGGACGCGGTGATGGCGATGCTGCGCGGGCTGGCGTCGGCGGAGGCGGGAGAGGCAGGCGCGTCGTGGGCCGCCCTGCGCCCGGGCGCGGGTACGGGCACAGGCGCGGGTCCCGGTCCCCGTCCCGTTCCCGGCCCGCGCGCGGGCGGGACAGCTGCCGGTCGAGTGCCGCAGCCGCGCCGCCCCAGCGCCCTGGAGAGCGGGGCGGCGGCAGCGGACTGGCCGAGTGCGGACGGGTCATGGGGTTCCCGCGGCATCACCGAGTACCCGAACAGCCGGCTGGACGTCGATGCGACGCCGGACCCGTCGGCGAGGTCGGGAACCGCGGACGATGTGGCCTGGCCGGACACGGTGTGGCAGCCGGGGGCCGATGCCGACGACCGGCGGCAGGCGGAGCGAGCGGCTGACGGGACCGATGAGACTCATGCCGGGCGGTCAAGGCGCGCGGCCCGGACGGATCCGGAGACCACCACCGGCAGCGGCAGACGTGCGGAACCCGCGGTGCACACGGGACCCACGGAGCCCATCAGCGGCGCGGTGCTGCGGGAGTCCGCGGAATCCGAGGGCAGCCCGCGAGCTGTCCAGCCGGCGGACGGTGCGGCCCGTCAGGCATCGAGGGCCGACGGCGGGAACCGGAGTGGGCACCCGGCGGAGGTCCTCGGAGACGGAACAGCGTCGGCGGCCGGACCGCCGCCAGTCGGTGCCCGCCCCACTGCCGCGCGGTGGCGCACCCGGCGTCTGCGGTGGATCGCCGCCGGGGCGGCGGTCGTAGCCGTAGTGCTCGGCGCGAGCATCGCCGGTGCCGTACGAGACCCCGCCCCGCCCGGCGACCACGACCGGGAGAGGAAGAGCAGCGCGGCGCCGTTCCGGCCCTGGAAGACCACCCTCGCCACGGCGGGCGCCCCCAAGTCCGGCATGCGCGCGCCCTTCTGTACGTACGCGGGCGGCGCCCTGCACTGCGCCACAGTGGGGGTGAAGTCGGCGCGCCTCGACCCCTCCTCCGGCCGCCGGGTCTGGTCGCGCGGACAGGCGCCGCCACCCCCCGACGGGTCGATACCCACCGCTCCGGTGCCCTGCGACGGCCTGCTCCATGTCATGTCGGCGGACGGCACACGGCTGGAGGCTCTGGACCCGGCTTCCGGCAGGACGCGCTGGAGCAAGGCCGTCTCCTCGTACGCAGGCCGCGTGTACCACGCGGGCGACAAGGTGCTGCTGGTCTCCGGCGACGGGACGGTCCGCGCGCTGCGGGGCGCGACGGGCAGGGAGGACTGGCGGCAGCGGTTCTCCGCACACGCGGCGCCGGTGTTCTCCCCGTACGCGGACGAGCGCACCGCGTACGCCGTGTCCACGCATGGGGACGGCTCGCGCACGCTGGTGAGCGCTGTTGACACGGCCACGGGCGAACTCCGGTGGGAGCACCGGCTGTCCGGCACCCTCACCCCACTCGCCACCGGCAACGACGGTGCCCTCCTGCTGACCTCCTCCGACCTCGAACAGCGCACCGACGCCATCGTCCGCTACGACCCCGAGCGCCGCCGCGAGCGCCGTATCCCGCTCGCGCTGCCGCTGCCCTCGGCCGCTGCCGCGGCGCACGGCGACACGGTCCATCTGCTCGCCTACGGCGGCACGTTGATGGCCGTCGACACGCGCCGAACCGATGCGGGGAGCGCCGAGCTCTGGCGGATGGAGACCTCCGTCAGCAACGCGTCGCAGCTGACCGTCACCGACGGCCGGCTCTACTTCACCGCTGCCGACGGCCGGCTGCTGGCCGTCGACACCCGCCGGGGTGTGCTCATCGGCCAGACACCGCCCCGGATGAACGCGGCGAACCGCGACTACACGGCCGATGTGCCCGCACCGGTGGTTGCGGGCGGGAAGGTCTTCGCGGCAGCGCCGGACGGCACCATCTTCGGTGTGGGGGCGGACGCTCCGTCACGCTGGTGACGATCGCGCCGCCACGCGACGCCGCGCCTATCGCGCGCGTACACGCGTGCCCCCGGGCCCTGAGGCCGGAGCGGCCGACTGACAGTCCCCGCGACAAGGCAGCGCCCCGGCGTCCACCACGGGCGCCCGGTCGGCGTCCGAGGCGATCCGGTCGGGCCCGAACGCCACGGTCGAGTCCGAGCCCCGGCATGTGGGACGTGGACCGGCCTCTATGCGGTCTAACGTCGGACACCCGGCTTCGCACCGAAGGAGCACGCAATGTCCTACGTCACCGGCAACCAACCGCACGGCACCCCGACCTGGATCGACCTCGGCGTCCCCGACCTCGAGCGCGCGATGGACTTCTACCGTGCACTGTTCGGCTGGGAGTACGAGGTGGGGCCGGCGGAGTCCGGGCGCTACACGATGTGCCTGCTGCGCGGCCGACCTGTCGCGGGGATCATGCCGCATCCCGATCCGGACGCCACCGACCGCTGGTGGAACATGTACATGGCCACCAACGACTGCGACGGCACCGCCAAGCGCATCACCGACGCGGGCGGCACCCTGATCCAGGCCCCGATGGACGTCATGGACCAGGGCCGCATGGCCATCGCCAACGACCCCGTCGGGGCCAGGTTCGGCCTCTGGCAGGGCCACGCGCACATCGGATGCGAGATCGTGAACGAGCCCGGCTCCCTGGTCCGGAACGATCTGGCCACCCCGGACCCCGAACCGGCCCGGAAGTTCTACGCAGCCGTGTTCGGCTACACGCTGGACCTCAACGAGGACCTCCCGGACTTCGACTTCACCTTCCTGCGCCGCCCGGACGGCCACGAGATCGGCGGGATCTTCGGCACCCCGGACGTCCCGTTCTCCGCCTGGCAGACCACGTTCGAGGTCGCGGACACCGATGCGCTGGTGGAACGGGCCGGCGCGGCCGGGGGCACGTCCGGAAATCTCATGGACACCCCGTACGGGCGGTCGGCGGAGATCACCGACCCCTTCGGCACCGGGTTCTCAGTCATCGCGAGGCCCCCGGAGCAGCAGAGCTGACGTCGCGCCGCGGCTCGCGCCGACGCCGCTCCGGCCGAGCGGGTGGCGGCCGTGACGGCCCCACCGCCCGCTCCGTCCGCGTGCGTTCGGAGCGGTTCGGCGGAGCGGTTCGGCGTCAGCCCAGCTTGGAGACGTCCCGCACCGCGCCCTTGTCCGCGCTGGTGGCCATCGCCGCGTACGCGCGCAGCGCCTGCGAGACCGTACGGTCGCGGTTGGCCGGGCGGTAGCCGCCCAGCTTCTCCAACAGTGCGGTGCGCCGCGCCGCCAGCTCCTCGTCGCTCACCTCGAGCTCGATCGCGCGGCCGGGGATGTCGATACGGATCAGGTCGCCGTCCTCGACGAGGGCGATCGTGCCGCCCGACGCCGCCTCGGGGGAGGCGTGGCCGATCGACAGACCCGAAGTGCCGCCGGAGAAGCGGCCGTCGGTGACCAGCGCGCACTTGGCGCCCAGGCCGCGGCCCTTGAGGAACGCCGTCGGGTAGAGCATCTCCTGCATACCGGGGCCGCCCTTGGGGCCCTCGTAGCGGACGACGACGACGTCGCCCTCCTTCACCCGCTTGTTGAGGATCGCGTCGACCGCGTCCTCCTGGGACTCCACGACCACGGCGGGACCGGTGAAGGTCCAGATCGACTCGTCGACGCCCGCGGTCTTCACGACACAGCCGTCCTGGGCGAGGTTGCCGTACAGGACGGCGAGGCCGCCGTCGGCCGAGTACGCGTGGGCCACGTCGCGGATGCAGCCGGCCTCGGCGTTGGTGTCCAGGGAATCCCACCGCTCGGACTGGGAGAACGCGGTCGCGGAGCGTCGGCAGCCGGGGGCCGCGTGGAACATCTCCACGGCCTCCGGGGACGGCGAACCGCCCCTGATGTCCCAGGTCTTGAGCCACTCGGCGAGCGAGTCGGCGTGGACGGACTTCACGTCCTCGTGGAGGTGCCCGCCTCGCTGGAGTTCGCCGAGGATGGCGGGGATGCCGCCGGCCCGGTGGACATCCTCCATGTGGTAATCACCGTTGGGAGCGAGCTTGGACAGACAGGGGACACGGCGCGAGACGCCGTCGATGTCCGCCATGTCGAAGTCCAACTCGGCTTCCTGGGCGGCGGCCAGCAGGTGGAGGATCGTGTTGGTGGAGCCGCCCATGGCGACGTCCAGGGCCATCGCGTTCTCGAAGGCGGAACGGCTCGCGATGGAGCGCGGCAGGACGGACGCGTCGTCCTGCTCGTAGTAGCGCTTGGTGATCTCGACGAGCGTGTGCCCCGCGGCCTCGTACAGCTCCTTGCGGGCGGTGTGGGTGGCGAGCACCGAGCCATTGCCCGGGAGGCCCAGACCCAGCGCCTCGACCAGGCAGTTCATCGAGTTCGCCGTGAACATGCCGGAACAGGATCCGCAGGTCGGGCAGGCCGCTTCCTCGATGCGCTCGAGGTCCTGGTCGGAGACCTTGTCGGAGACCGCCTCGGACATGGCGTGGACCAGGTCGAGGTTGGAGCGGACGGTGCCGTCGACGAGGACGGTCTTCCCGGCCTCCATCGGGCCGCCGGAGACGAACACGGTGGGGATGTTGAGGCGCAGCGCGGCCATCAGCATGCCGGGCGTGATCTTGTCGCAGTTGGAGATGCAGATCAGCGCGTCGGCGCAGTGCGCCTCGGTCATGTACTCGACGGAGTCCGCGATCAGATCGCGGGAGGGCAGGGAGTAGAGCATCCCGGCGTGGCCCATGGCGATGCCGTCGTCGACCGCGATCGTGTTGAACTCGCGCGGGATTCCGCCCGCCGCCTTGATCGCGTCGGAGACGATCCGGCCGACCGGCTGGAGGTGGGTGTGCCCCGGCACGAACTCCGTGAAGCTGTTGGCGACCGCGATGATCGGCTTGCCGAAGTCCTCGCGCTCTACGCCGGCGGCGCGAAGAAGGGCACGGGCGCCCGCCATGTTGCGTCCGTGGGTGACGGTGCGGGACCTCAGCTCTGGCACGGGGGTCACTCCCTTGGGTTCTCCGGTTGCGGCTCTCCGGACACCGGGCGTCCGGCCTCCCCGGCCACGCTGCCGAGCAGCTGCCAGGATCTTACGAGCCTACGCCTCGATGCCAGGATCCGGACAGCTCGTCCGGAATGCGGGACGAATGTCTCACAGACCGGGGCACTGTCGACGGCTCCGTACCGAGTAGTGCGGGCGTCTGTCGACGGCTCTGTACCGGGTAGCCTGCGTACGCCCTGTTCAGCCGGGTAGTCCCGGCGGCGGCCGCGAGCCGGTGGGCCATGGAGGGCGGCCGTGACACCTCCTGCCGTACGTACGTGCCCCTGCGCTGCGGGCGGCCGCTCCGCTCCCTACAGCGGGCCCGTCACGGCTCGGCACGATTCGGTACGGCCCGATCCGGTACGGCACGGGCCCGTCACGGCTCGGTCAGATACCGCTGCAGCGTGGGCGCCACCATCGCGATGATCTCCTCGGCGTCCGCCGTGGCCATCGGCTCGACCTTGACGACGTACCGCAGCATGGCGATGCCGACCAGCTGCGACGCGGCCAGCTCGGCCCGGAACGTCGGATCCGGCACGTCGAGCTCCCCCGCCACACGCCCCAGCATCCGGCGCAGCACGAAGTTGCGCAGCACCGAAGCAGCCGTCTCGTGTGTCACCGCGGAGCGGATGACGGCGAGCAGCGGCGCGCGGGTGGCCGGGTTCTCCCACACGCCGATGAAGAAGCGCGCCAGCCGCTCGCCGACGTCCTCGGTCCCCTGTGCCAGGACTTCGGGGACGCTCAGCGCCGGCTCGAGGGCCACCTCGATGGCGGCGGCGAAGACCTGTTCCTTGGTTCCGAAGTAATGGTGGACCAGGGCCGGGTCGACGTCCGCGGCCCTGGCGATGCCGCGGACCGTGGTCTTGTCGTAGCCGCGCTCCGCGAATTCCGTACGGGCGGCGGAGAGGATCCGGTCGCGCGTCGCCGGGCCGTCGGCGGCGTCCGTACGCGACGGACGGCCGCGTTTGCGCGGCGAGCGGGTGGCACTCACGGCCGGCCGGCCCTCGACGAGGACGCCAGGTGCAGCCGGGTGAAGGCCAGCGCTTCCGCGAGGTCGGCTTCGCGTTCGGCGGCGGACATGGCGCGGCGGGTGTTGACCTCCACCACCACATGGCCGGAGAAGCCGGTCCTGGCCAAGCGCTCCAACAGGTCGGCGCAGGGCTGGATGCCGCGCCCCGGCACCAGATGCTCGTCCTTGTTGGAGCCGCTGCCGTCGGCGAGGTGGAGATGGGCCAGCCGGTCGCCCATCCGGTCGACCATGGCCAGCGCGTCGGCGCGGGCCGTCGCCGTGTGGGACAGATCGACCGTGAAGTGCCGGTAATCGTCCTTGGTGACATCCCAGTCGGGGGCGTACGCGAGCATCTCGCGGTCGCGGTAGCGCCACGGATACATGTTCTCGACGGCGAACCGTACGTCGGTCTCGTCCGCCATACGCCAGATTCCGCTGACGAAGTCCCGGGCGTAATTGCGTTGCCAGCGGAAGGGCGGATGGACGACGACCGTGGTGGCTCCCAGCTTCTCCGCCGCCGCCTTGGCCCGTTGGAGCTTGACCCACGGGTCGGTGGACCACACCCGTTGGGTGATCAGCAGACAAGGCGCGTGGACAGCCAGGACCGGCACCCCGTGGTAATCGGAAAGGCGCCGCAGCGCCTCGATGTCCTGGCTGACCGGATCGGTCCAGACCATGACTTCGATGCCGTCGTAACCCAGGCGCCCAGCGATCTCGAAGGCCGTCGCCGTCGACTCCGGATACACGGAGGCGGTGGACAGGGCGACCTTCGCGTCCGGGATGCGCACTGGTTGAGCCACGGGAGACAGCGTACGGCGTGTCGCGCCGGGCGACGGAGGGGGCGGCCCGCGGACGGGGCCGGTCCGCCGGTCAGGAGGACGGGAGGTGGTCCAGGCGGCGGAGGATGACTCCCTCGCGCAGCGCCCAGGGACAGATCTCCAGTTCCTCCACCCCGAACAGGTCCATCGCGGCCTCCGCCACCAGCGCCCCGGCGAGCAGCTGTGACGCCCGCCCCTCCGATACGCCGGGCAGCGCGCAGCGGTCCGCGGCCGTCATTCCGGCGAGCCGCGGCACCCATTCCTCCAGGGCCTTCCGGGTGAGTCCGCGCTGGACGTACAGGCCCTCGGCGGAGCGCGCCGCGCCCGCGATCCTGGCCAGCTGTTTGAAGGTTTTCGACGTGGCGACGACATGGTCGGGCGGGCCGAAGCGGGTGAACTCCCCGACTATGCGGGCGATCACGGCGCGTACGTGGCGGCGCAGCAGCTTCACGTCCGCCGCCTCGGGCGGGTCCCCGGGCAGCCAGGCGCTGGTCAGCCGTCCCGCGCCGAGCGGCAGCGACACCGCCCTGTCCGGCTCCTCGTCGAGCCCGTACGCGATCTCCAGCGAGCCCCCGCCGATGTCGATCACCAGCAGGCGCCCGGCCGACCAGCCGAACCAGCGGCGGGCGGCGAGAAATGTGAGCCGCGCCTCCTCGTCGCCGGTCAGCACATTCAGGGTTACGCCGGTCTCCTCGGCGACCCGGACCAGCACATCCGCCGCGTTGACGGCCTCGCGGATGGCGGAGGTCGCGAACGGCAGGACGTCCTCGACACCCTTGTCCTCGGCGGCCTGGAGTGCCTCGTTGATGGTGCTGACGAGCCGGTCGACGCCCTCCCCACCGATCGCGCCGTCGTCGTCGAGGAGTTCCGCCAGTCGCAGATCCGCCTTGTGGGAGTGGGCGGGGAGCGGGCGGGCGCCCGGGTGCGCGTCCACCACCAACAGATGAACCGTATTCGAACCCACGTCGAGGACACCGAGTCTCATACGGAGCACGCTACTGCGGCGGGTGAGCGGTCACGTACGGACCTTCGCCCGCTTACGCTGGACACGTGGCAAAGACGAAAAAGGCCAAGCGGGGCAAAGCAGCCAAGAAGCCGTCCCAGTCGTCCGACGAGGTGGGGACGGACTTCACGCGTGCGTGGGTCGAGTTCCCCGACCCCGCGGACGAGGAACAGGTCTTCCGCTGTGACCTGACCTGGCTCACCTCCCGCTGGTCGTGCATCTTCGGCCAGGGCTGCCAGGGCATCCAGGCGGGACGGGCCGACGACGGCTGCTGCACGCTGGGCGCGCACTTCTCCGACGAGGACGACGAGAAGCGGGTCGCCGAGCACGCGGCCCGGCTGACACCGGAGATCTGGCAGTTCCACGATGTGGGCACGGAGACCGGCTGGGTCGACGTGGACGAGGACGGCGAGCGGCAGACCCGGCGCCACGAGGGCTCGTGCATCTTCCAGAACAGGCCGGGCTTCGCGGGCGGGGCCGGCTGCTCGCTGCACATCCTGGCGCTGCGCGAGGGGCGCGAGCCGCTCGAGACCAAGCCGGACGTGTGCTGGCAGCTGCCGATCCGGCGGACGTACGACTGGGTGGACCGGCCGGACGACACCCGGGTGCTGGTGGTCTCGATCGGCGAGTACGAACGGCGCGGCTGGGGGCCCGGCGGCCACGATCTGCACTGGTGGTGCACCAGCGCGCGCTCCGCGCACGGAGCGGGGGAGCCGGTCTATGTCTCGTACCGGCCGGAGCTCACGGAGCTGATGGGCAAGGCCGCGTACGACAAGCTGGCGGAGCTGTGCGAGCAGCGCGTGGCGTCGCTGCTCCCGATGGCCCCGCACCCCGCGGACCCGGCGTAACGGTTCCGCGGGGATCTGTCCGCCGTCCGCGGGACCGCCCCGGCCGCCCCTCGGTGCGGCGTCAGCCGGACTGACTGGGACTCCCGCTGCCGCTGGGTGACGTCGTGCCGTCCGACGGCGTCGGGCTGGGCTCCGGGTCGCTCGGCGACGGGGTCGGAGTCGGGGTCGGCGTGGGCTCCGGGGGCGTTCCGCGGCCCTGGATCGTGATCACCGAGCCCGACGGGTCGATCGCCACCCGCGCGGTCCACCGCCCCCGGGGCTCCTGCGCCGAGTCCACGGACACAGTGATCGTCACCGACTCCCCCGGCCGCAGCACGCCCGAGGTCATACTCAGCCGCAGCCACGGCTGATCCGCGTACGCAGACCACCGCACCGGCGAACCGCCCGACGCGGACAGTGTGATGAGCGTCGCATCGCCGCCCGGCTGGGCGTCCACCGTCAGCCGCCCCGGCCCCTGCCCGGCGCCCGGCCTGCCGGGCCCCGACGGTCCGGCAGCCCCGCTCGGCCCGCCTCTGTCCATGGCCCGGTCGGACGGCGTACGCCTGCTGTCGCCGCCGTGCCGCGGACGCCCGGCGCCGTCCGCGTCGACGACCTCCACCGACACATCGGGAGAACGCTTTCCCGCGGAGAAGCCCGGGTGGGGGCCGACCTCCGCGTTGCCCGCCTTCTCGTACGGGCGGCCGCCGAGCCCGTCCGAAGCGTCCTCCTCGACGGCCGAGACCGAACCCACGTCCGGCCCCTCGCCGGTCAACGGCGCGCCCCGGTACGCCGCCCACAGCGCGAGCACCGGCGCCGCGATCACCGTCGCGACCACCGTCGTCGTCACGGCGCGGCTGCGCATCCGGCGGCGCATGGCCGCCCGGTCCTTGGGGTCCATGGGGAAGCCGCTGCGGTCGTAGCGCGGACCGGTCCGCGCGCCGCCGGGGCGCGTCAGGGCACGCGTCATCGCGGCGTGTGCGGCGGCCGGCGGCGCCTGGAGCACGGGAAGCGTGCCGGGCACCGCGGTACTGCCGGGCCAGGGGCCGCCGGCGGTTGCGCGCTCCGCGGCGCGACGGCACTCGGGACAGTCGTCGACGTGCCGTACGAGCTCGCGGCGGAGCGCGGTACTCAGCAGCACCTGGTTGTCACCGGTGAGCCGGGCGACGACCGGGCAACTGCCGCGCTCGACGACGACGAGGGCGGCGCGGGTGCGCTCCACCTCGCAGGCGGCACTGGAGAGCAGGGCCCGGGCCGCGTCGCGCTCCATACCCAGGACGGCCGCGACCTCCTCGGGCCGAAGCTGGTGCCGGACGGCGAGTTCCAGGGCCTCGCGCTGCTCGGGTGTGGTCCCGGCGGCCTCCGGCCAGGCGAGCGCGGCGAGTTCGCGGCGACGGTCCGCGGTGACGGCCTCGGAGAGCGCGGGAGCCTCCTGCTGCGCCGGCGGCTGCGCTTCGCGGCTGCGCCGCTTCTCGGCGAGCTGCTGGAGGCAGGCCCAGCGGGCGATCGCGTACAGCCAGGGACGGCGCTGCGCGTCGTCGGCGGGACGGCGGCCGCGCTGCCGCTCGGCGATCGCGAGGACTTCTCCGAGCACGGCGGTCGCGGCGTCGTGCTCGCAGAGGACCGACAGGCAGTACGTGAACAGGCCGTCCAGATACGGCTCGTAGCGGTCGGGCGGCCGCTGCGGCGAGGCGGACGGATCCGGGCGGCTCCGCGAGGAGCTCTGCGCGCGGTGGTTCGCCCGGTGTGTTCCCGCCGTGGACCCGGTGGAGTGCGTGGAGTGCTCGCGCCTGCTGCTCATCACCCGCCGACGGTAGGCGGATGATGCCTGGCCGTTCGCGGCGCTTTAGCTGATTTAACCCCAACGGGTGATTAGACCACTCAAAAGAGGACACGCATTCCCCTTGCCATGACGGTGTTCTGCTATAAGGCACTCGACGTCGTGAGGCACTCGAACTCTGGCCGCCCTCGCCCCATTCCTCGTCCTCCTCCCCTCCCCTGCCCTCCTCGTGGAGGTCCGGGGATCCGCGGGGCAATGCACAGGAATCTCAGGGCGCCCCGGCGTCTCCGCCCGTGCGGGTCCGGGCTCAACGAGCCGGTGGACGGGGACGTTCCGCGACTGGGGGCCGGGACCGGTTGTCGGAGCCCACCGCTACGGTGACGGCATGGCTGTCGCCCGTACGTCCCGCTCCTCCGCCAAGGACCGCCCTTCCTACCGCTGCACCGAGTGCGGCTGGACCACCGCCAAGTGGCTCGGCCGCTGCCCGGAGTGCCAGGCGTGGGGCACGGTCGAGGAGTTCGGCGGCGCGCCCGCGGTCCGTACGACCGCGCCCGGCCGGGTCACCTCCGCCGCCCTCCCCATCGGCCAGGTGGACGGCCGCCAGGCCACCGCCCGCAGCACGGGAGTGGCGGAGCTCGACCGGGTGCTCGGCGGCGGCATCATCCCCGGCGCCGTCGCGCTGCTCGCCGGGGAGCCCGGCGTGGGCAAGTCCACGCTGCTCCTCGATGTCGCGGCGAAGGCGGCGTCCGAGCAGGAACGCACCCTCTACGTCACCGGCGAGGAGTCCGCCGGCCAGGTCCGGCTCCGCGCCGACCGCATCGGCGCGCTCAACGACCACCTCTACCTCGCCGCCGAGACCGATCTGTCCGCTGTCCTCGGCCACCTCGACTCCGTCAAGCCGTCGCTGCTGGTCCTCGACTCCGTGCAGACCGTCGCCTCACCCGAGATCGACGGCGCACCGGGCGGCATGGCCCAGGTCCGCGAGGTCGCGGGAGCCCTCATCCGCGCGTCCAAGGAGCGGGGGATGTCCACCATCCTGGTGGGCCATGTCACCAAGGACGGCGCCATCGCGGGCCCCCGGCTGCTGGAACATCTGGTCGATGTCGTGCTGCATTTCGAGGGCGACCGGCACGCCCGCCTCCGCCTGGTGCGCGGGGTGAAGAACCGCTACGGGGCGACCGACGAGGTCGGCTGCTTCGAGCTGCACGACGAGGGCATCACCGGGCTCGCCGACCCCTCGGGCCTTTTCCTGACCCACCGCGACGAGCCCGTTCCCGGCACCTGCCTGACCGTCACCCTGGAGGGCCGCCGCCCCCTCGTCGCCGAGGTCCAGGCGCTCACCGTCGATTCGCAGATCCCCTCCCCGCGCCGCACCACCTCGGGCCTGGAGACCTCGCGGGTCTCGATGATGCTGGCCGTCCTGGAGCAGCGCGGAAAGATCTCGCAGCTCGGCAAGCGCGACATCTACAGCGCCACGGTCGGCGGTGTGAAGCTGACCGAGCCGGCCGCGGACCTCGCCGTGGCCCTCGCTCTGGCCAGCGCCGCGAGCGACACACCGCTGCCGAAGAACCTCGTCGCCATCGGCGAGGTGGGGCTGGCCGGAGAGGTGCGGCGGGTCACCGGAGTGCAGCGCCGGCTGGCCGAGGCGGCCCGGCTCGGTTTCACCCACGCACTTGTCCCCACGGACCCCGGCAAGGTCCCGTCCGGGATGAAGGTCACGGAAGTGGCCGACATGGGCGACGCCCTGCGGATGCTGCCCCGGCGCACACGCCGTGAGGCGCTGCCGGAGGACGCCCCACATAAGCAGCCCGGCCGCCGGTAGACTTTGCCCTGGTCTCGCCCGTACGTACGCCCCGGGCCCCCCAATCGTGACGACCGGAGGAGTGGAGTGGCAGCCAGCGACCGGACGGCAGCTCCCGGCAAGTCCGGCGGGAGCTCCGGTACCGAAGGCCTGATGCGCGCATCGCTGAGCGCTGTCGCGCCCGGCACGGCCCTGCGCGACGGACTGGAGCGGGTGCTCCGCGGCAATACCGGCGGTCTCCTCGTCCTCGGTATGGACAAGACCGTCGAAACGATGTGTTCGGGCGGTTTCATCCTCGATGTCGAATTCAGCGCGACCCGGCTGCGCGAGCTGTGCAAGCTGGACGGCGCGCTGATCCTGGACAAGGACATCACCAAGATCGTGCGGGCGGGCGTACAGCTCGTTCCGGACGCGTCGATCCCCACCGAGGAGACCGGCACGCGGCACCGCACCGCTCAGCGCGTCTCCATCCAGGCAGGCTTCCCCGTCGTGTCCGTGAGCCAGTCGATGCGGCTGATCGCGCTGTACGTGGGCGGGCAGCGCCGGGTCCTCGAGGACTCCGCGGCGATCCTGTCCCGGGCCAACCAGGCCCTGGCGACGCTGGAGCGCTACAAGCTCCGTCTCGACGAGGTGGCGGGCACGCTCTCCGCTCTGGAGATCGAGGACCTGGTCACGGTCCGGGATGTGTCGGCCGTGGCGCAGCGGTTGGAGATGGTCCGCCGCATCGCCACCGAGATCGCCGAGTACGTGGTGGAGCTCGGCACCGACGGGCGGCTTCTCTCGCTCCAGCTGGACGAGTTGATCGCCGGCGTCGAGCCGGAGCGCGAGCTGGTGGTCCGTGACTACGTGCCGGAGCCGACCGCGCGGCGGACCCGTACGGTCGCCGACGCGCTGCGCGAACTGGACGCGCTCAGCCACGCCGAACTGCTGGAACTCCCCACGGTGGCGCGGGCGCTGGGCTACAGCGGCTCTCCCGAGACGCTCGACTCCGCGGTCTCCCCGCGCGGTTACCGGCTGCTCGCCAAGGTGCCGCGGCTTCCGAACGCCATCATCGAGCGGCTCGTCGAGCACTTCGGCGGGCTGCAGAAGCTTCTCGCGGCGAGTGTCGACGATCTGCAGACGGTCGAAGGCGTGGGCGAGGCCCGGGCCCGGTCCGTACGCGAGGGGCTGTCGCGGCTGGCCGAGTCCTCGATCCTCGAGCGCTACGTGTAGCTCTCCGGCCCTGCTGCCCTGCGCGGCCTGTCCGGCCATGCGTGCCGGGCGGGCGGGTCCGCGCCCGGCAGGGCGGTCAGTCCTTGGCGAGCGAGAAGGAGACGCGCGCCGTCGGCAGACCGGCCGGCTTCACCTCGACCAGATACGTACCCGGCTTCGCCGAACCGGCCGAAGGCGTCGCGCACTCCGGCTCACTCGGCTTGCGGTCCCACTCCACGGTCCGGCTGGACTCCCCCTCGGCCGGGACTTGGAGCAGCATGCGGCTGTGCTTCGGGCAGTCGTCCGACGCCCACATCGGATCGTCGTCGTCCGCGAGCGTGATGGTCAGCACCGCGGCCTTGTCCCCGAAGTCCAGCTTGCAGCTCTTGCCGGAGGAGTTCTTCGCGACGATCTCGAACTTCGGCTTGTCGCCGGGGGCGTAGGAGTTCTTGACGCTGCGCACGGTCAACTTCGTTGCTCCGGATGTGCAGTCGGGGAGGCTCGAACCGGCCGGGACGCCGATTCCGCCGCCGCTTCCTGAGCCGCCGGAGCCGTCGGCCCCGCCCGTCGCTCCGCCGTCGCCGCCTTCACCGTCGTCACCTGCGCCACCACCCGTGCCGCCGCCCGGGCCACCGCCGGTTCCGCCACCCGTACCGCCGCCGCTGCCCCCGCCCTCCGACTCGTCGCGCCCGCCCGGCCGTTCACTGACCGCGGGGCCGGACGAGGAGGGGCCGGGCGTGATGGAGCTCGCGGGCCCGTCGGCGTCCGGACCCTTGCCCTGGCCGTCACCCCCGCCGGAGCCACCGGAGTTGACCGCCCAGACGATCAGCAGGGAGAGCAATGCGACCAGGGACAGCGCAACCGCCCTCCGACGCCAGTAGATGGAGGAGGGAAGCGGCCCGACCGGATTGCGCAGAGATCCCACGCGCAAACCTTACGAGAGATCGGTCCACTGTCAGGCCACTACCCGCCGCCATCCGCCCCTTCTTTTCCCGATCATCATCACGGAGCCCGACTTTCGTCGGGTCAAGCCGCCGCCCATCGCTCACTGTGACGATTCCGGCCCCATTCGTACGTTCCGTGACCACGAAGGAAGCAGGTCCCTGTCGACTCGCTGTCGAGGCATCACCAACTTCGCCCACGACATGCCCGGCTGGTTTCGCTTCCTGACCGGATTCGGCAGCGGCAACAGGACTCCGTCCCCCTCGCCGCCGTCTCCGCCGTCCACCCCGCCGACGGACCCGGGGGCGGGCGGCACCGCCCGTGAATCCGCGAGGGAACCGTGGGTCGGCGCGTCGGCCGTGCGGTCGCCCCCGACCGGCGGCGACACCGGCGGGCCGGAGCCGAAAGTCGGGTCCAGTGCCGGGGTTGCCACCGCTGGGCCGCGACCCGTGCCAGGATCGGAACTGCCATGACTACATCCAGCACGAGCACCACCACCGGCCGGCCCGCCCTCCACTCCCCCGTCATCGACTGGTTCGGGACACACGCCCGCGACCTCCCCTGGCGCCGCCCCGAGGCAGGCCCCTGGGGCGTGATGGTCAGCGAGTTCATGCTCCAGCAGACCCCGGTCGCCCGTGTCCTCCCCGTGTACGAGCACTGGATCTCCCGCTGGCCCCGGCCCGCCGATCTCGCCGTCGAAGCGCCGGGCGAGGCGGTCCGCGCCTGGGGGCGGCTGGGCTACCCCCGCCGCGCGCTGCGGCTGCACTCCGCCGCCTCGGCGATAGCGGAGCGGCACGGCGGCGATGTACCGCGCGACCACACCAAGCTCCTCGCCCTGCCCGGCGTCGGCGAGTACACGGCAGCGGCAGTGGCCTCGTTCGCGTACGGCCAGCGGCACGCCGTGCTCGACACCAATGTGCGCCGTGTCTTCGCCCGCGCGGTGGCCGGCACCCAGTACCCGCCGACCGCGACCACCGCGGCCGAGCGTCGCCTCGCCCGCGACCTGTTGCCGGACGACGAACAGACCGCCGCGGCCTGGGCCGCGGCCACCATGGAACTCGGCGCGCTGGTCTGCACCGCCCGTACCCCGGACTGCGCCCGCTGCCCGATCGCCGACCGGTGCAGCTGGCGGCTCGCCGGTTCGCCCGCGCACGACGGCCCGCCGCGCCGCGGCCAGACCTACGCGGGCACCGACCGCCAGGTCCGCGGCAAGCTCCTGGCCGTACTGCGGGAGTCGGCCGTCCCGGTGCCGCAGGAGGCTCTCGACGCGGTGTGGGACGAGCCGGTGCAGCGAGCCCGCGCGCTGGACGGCCTCGTCGCGGACGGTCTGGTCGAGCCGCTCGACGGGGGCGCGTACCGGCTCCCGCTGAGCTGAGCCGACCCGCCGGAACCGGCCCGCTCGCCCCATTCGCCCCGCAAACTCCGCGCTGTTACACAACCGAGGGGTATCCGTGCGCCCGCCGAGGGGCGGAGCGGACGGCTCCGTTACAGCGCCTCCGTAGCTTCATGCCTGTGCCGGAAACCGGTGCTGACACGGGGCAGGAACAGCGGAATGGAGGCGGTCGAGATGGCGAGCAGCGAGGTCGGCGAGGTCCTGGAGTTCGAGGAGTACGTCCGGACAAGGCAGGATGCGCTGCTGCGCAGTGCCCGGCGACTCGTCCCCGACCCGATCGACGCCCAGGACCTGCTCCAGACCGCTCTCGTCCGTACGTACGGCCGCTGGGACGGCATCGCCGACAAGTCCCTCGCGGACGCCTACCTCCGCCGCGTGATGATCAATACGCGCACCGAGTGGTGGCGCGCCAGGAAGCTCGACGAGGTCCCCACCGAGCAACTGCCGGACGCCAGCGTCGATGACGGCAGCGAGCAGCGCGCCGACCGCGCCCTGCTGATGGACATACTCGGAGTTCTCGCCCCGAAGCAGCGCAGCGTCGTCGTCCTGCGACACTGGGAGCAGATGAGCACGGAGGAAACGGCGGCCGCCCTGGGCATGTCGACCGGTACCGTGAAGAGCACACTGCACCGGGCGCTGGCCCGGCTGCGGCAGGAGCTGGAGCGGCGCGAACTGGACGCGCACGACCTGGAACGCACGGAGCGGGGGCGGGAGCGTTGCGCGGCCTGACCACGGCTGAATCCCCGAACGAAGACGACGAAGCACCCGAAGAACTCGCAGGACTGGCAGAACTCGCAGAACTCGAAGCATGCGAAGCGAGAGGTACGGCGGTCCATCTGATCCGGACCGGTACGGCGGCCGCAGGCGCGGCCGCCGTCGGCCTGTTGCTCGCCGGCTGCGGCACGGGCGGCGAGGGCGTACGCACGGAGGGCCCGGCGCGGCCCGGCGCGGCGACCAAAGTGACCCCCACCGACCCGGCGTTGGCGTCCTCGGCGGCCCCCACCAAGGACGAGGCCGTCGCGTTGGTGAAGAAGGACCGCAAGGTCAGCGTCAAGATCCGCGAGAGCCTCAACCGCTGCGTGGGTGAGTACCCGGTCGACGTCAGCTACGGCAAGATCACCGGGGGCCGTGCCAACGATGTGGTCGTCAACGTCCTCAGCTGCGGCGACGCGATCGGTGTCGGCAGCTATGTCTACCGCGAGAGCGCGGACCGCAAGCGATACGAGAATGTCTTCGTGAACGAGGAGCAGCCGGTCTACGCCGAGATCTCCAAGGGCGATCTGGAGGTCACCCGGCAGGTCTACGGCCCCGGCGACGACCGGTGCTGCCCGTCCGGCGAGGATGTCCTCACCTACCGCTGGGCCGGTGACGGATTCACCGTGCACGGGCGGGTGCACAGCGACTTCAGCAAGTCGGTGAACGGCGCCGAACCGACCGCGGCCCCGGAGCAGTGAGAGCAGCAGATGCCTGAGACCCATGTGCTCTTCGTCGAGGACGACGATGTGATCCGTGAGGCGACCCAGCTCGCGCTGGAGCGTGACGGATTCTGTGTCACCGCCGTGGCCGACGGGCTGACGGGACTGGAGAGGTTCCGCGCCGACCGGCCGGACATCGCGCTGCTGGACGTCATGGTGCCGGGCCTGGACGGGGTGAGCCTGTGCCGCCGGATCCGTGACGGGTCGACCGTTCCCGTGATCATGCTCTCCGCGCGGGCCGACTCCATCGATGTCGTCCTCGGCCTGGAGGCCGGTGCCGACGACTACGTGACCAAGCCCTTCGACGGGGCCGTGCTGGTGGCCCGCATCAGGGCCGTACTGCGCCGGTTCGGCCACGCCGGATACCGGCCGAACGGCGCGAACGACGGCTCGGGAGACGACGGGAGCGGCGAGTCCGAACTGCGCTTCGGCGATCTGGAGGTCGACAGGGAGGGCATGGAGGTCCGCAAGGACGGCGAACCGGTCGCCCTGACCCCGACGGAGATGCGGCTGCTGCTGGAGTTCTCGGCCGCGCCCGGGACCGTGCTCTCCCGCGACCGGCTGCTGGAGCGGGTCTGGGACTACGGCTGGGGCGGTGACACCCGGGTCGTCGACGTCCATGTGCAGCGGCTGCGGGCCAAGGTCGGCCAGGACCGGATCGAGACGGTCCGCGGCTTCGGCTACAAGCTCAAGGGCTGACGCCGGTGCGAAGACTTGTCATGCGCACCGGCATCCGGTGGAAGCTGAGCATCGCCATCGCCGCGGTGAGCACCCTCGTCGCCATCGTGCTCAGCCTGGTGGTGCACAACGCGGCACGTATCTCGATGCTCGACACCAGCCGGGACGTGCTGGACGACCGGGTCAAGTACGCCCAGCGCTTCTACGAGGCCACGAAGCGGCCGCCGTTCGAGGCGAAGATCGGCGACCCGAGGCTGCCGCCGAAGCTGAAGAAGGTGGTGCTGACCGGACAGCGCGCCACGTATCTGGACGACGACAACGGCGGCGCGCCGGACGTGTGGGCGGCGGTCCCGCTGTCGAACGGGAAGGTGCTGTCCATCCACGCGCGGTTCGAGGACCGCTACGCCGTGCTCACCGCCCTCGACCGCGCGCTGGTCGTCAGCTCGGCCTCGGTCGTACCCGTGGGCTGCGCGCTGGGTGTGCTCATCGGCGGGCAGCTCTCCCGGCGGCTGCGCAAGGCCGCCACCGCGGCCGGAAAGATCACCGAGGGCGATACGGGCATCCGGATCCGGGACGCGATCGGCGGACGGGTACGGGACGAGACCGACGATCTCGCCCGTGCCGTGGACGCCATGGCCGACGCCCTGCAACGGCGGCTGGAGGCCGAGCGGCGGGTCACCGCGGACATCGCGCACGAGCTGCGCACGCCGGTGACGGGGCTGCTCACGGCGGCGGAGCTGCTGCCGCCCGGCCGCCCCACCGAGCTCGTACGGAACCGGGCGCAGGCCATGCGCACCCTGGTCGAGGACGTCCTGGAGGTGTCCCGGCTGGACAGCGCGGCCGAGCGGGCCGAACTGCAGGAGGTCTCGCTCGGCGAGTTCGTCAGCCGCCGGGTGCGGACCATCGCCCCGGACGCCACCGTGCTGGTCGTCCAGGACGCCTACGCACACACCGACCCGCGGCGTCTCGAACGCATCATCGGCAATCTGCTCGCCAATGCCGCCAGGCACGGCCGGGCGCCGGTGGAGGTCACGATCGACGGGCGGATGCTGCGGGTGCGGGACCACGGGCCGGGTTTCCCGGAGGAGCTGCTGGCCGACGGGCCGAGCCGGTTCCGTACCGGGAGCACCGACCGGGCCGGCAACGGCCACGGGCTGGGGCTGACCATAGCCGCCGGTCAGGCACGTGTGCTCGGCGCGCGGCTGACGTTCCGGAACGCCGGGCCGGAGGGCGGCGCGACGGGGGCGGGTGCCGACCACGGCGGTGCCGGGGACGGCGAGGCGCCGGACGGCGGGACCACGGGCACCGGCGCCATCGCCGTGCTGTGGCTGCCGGAGTCCGCGCCGACGGATACGGGCAGCATCCCGGTCATCACCCTCCCCGGATAGCGCCCCGCTCGGCACACTCGCCCGCACCCGCCCCGGAACCCGCACCCGCACTGGGCACCCGGCACCCGGCACCCGGCGCACCGAAAACGGCCACCGGTGCGCACACCGGAGGCCGTCGGCCGAGAACGTACGGACAGGTCAGACGGTTTCCGACACCGCGACCTCGCCCGCCGGAGCGTCCCCGCCCTCCGGGCGCTCGGCCGGCTTGGCGGCCCCGCGCAGCGGGACCTCCTCGACGAACCAGGCCGCGGCCACGGCGATCACGCTGATCGCCGCGCCCCACAGGAAGATGTGCTGCGTACCGTTCGCCACCGCGTGCAGATAGGCGTCCTTGATCCCGGCCGGGAGCTGGGCGAGGCTCTTCGGGTCGAGCTGCGCGGTGCCCGCGGTGGCCTGTGCCCCGTGCTCACCGGCCCGTGCGGACATCGTCGCCGACACTTGGTTGTTGAAGATCGCGCCGAAGATCGCCACGCCGAAGGAGCCACCGAGGGTACGGAACAGGGTGGCGGACGAAGAGCCGACTCCCATGTCCTTCATCTCGACGCTGTTCTGCGCGACCAGCATGGTGATCTGCATCAGGAAGCCCATACCGGCGCCGAGCACCGCCATGTAGACACCCGAGGTGAGGCGGGAGGTCTCGGTGTCCATCTGCGCCAGCAGGAAGAGCCCGAGGGTCATCAGCGCGCCGCCCACGATGGGGTAGATCTTGTATTTGCCGGTCTTCGTGGTGGCCCGGCCCGCGAAGAGCGAGACAACCGTCATCGCGAGCAGCATCGGGAGCAGCAGAAGCCCGGAGTTGGTGGCCGAGGCGCCCTGAACGGTCTGCTGGAAGAGCGGCAGGAAGATGATCGCGCCGAACATCACGAAACCGGCCAGGAAGCCGACCACGGTGATCAGCGTGAAGTTGCGGTTGCGGAAGATATGCAGCGGCAGCACCGGCTGCGCCACCCGCCGCTCGACGACGAGGAAGGCGAGGATCGCGGCCACGGCCGTTCCGCCGAGTCCGACGATCTCGGCCGACACCCACGGGTACTCGCTGCCGCCCCAGGTGGTGATGAGGACCAGCGAGGTGATGCCGACGGTCAGCAGCGCGGCGCCCAGATAGTCGATCCGCCCCTCCGCCTTCTTCTTCGGCAGGTGCAGCACCGCCGTGACCATGGCGAAGGCCACCACCCCGAGCGGCAGATTGAGGTAGAAGCTCCAGCGCCAGCCCAGGTGGTCGGTGACGGTGCCGCCGACCAGCGGTCCACCGATCGTGGCGACCGCCATCACGCTCACCATCATCCCCTGGTACCTGCCGCGCTCCCGCGGCGGGATCAGCTCACCGATGATCGCCATGACGCCGACCATCAGACCGCCGGCGCCCAGGCCCTGTATCGCCCGGAAGCCGATCAGCTGCCCCATCGTCCCGGCCATCCCGGAGAGCACCGACCCGGCCAGGAAGATCACGATCGAGGTGAGGAAGATGCCCTTCCTGCCGTACATGTCGCCGAGCTTTCCCCAGATGGGGGTCGAGGCGGCCGTGGCGAGGGTGTACGCGGTGACCACCCAGGAGAGGTGCTCGAGGCCGCCGAGCTCGCCGACGATCGTGGGCATCGCGGTGCCGACGATCATGTTGTCGAGCATGGCGAGCAGGATCGCGATCATCAACGCGAAGAGCACGACGCGGATACTTCGGGGCTTCCGCCCCTCCGGCGCCTCCGGCTTCGCCTCGCTGCCATTCCGGACCTCGGACATGTGCTCCACTCCCCCTGAGACAGACTTACTTGCCGACCGGCAAGTTGACTACACTGGGGAAGGTAGCCCGCCAACTAGCCGGGCGTCAAGTAAGTTTGACCGACGGGCCGCGGGCCCGGGGCGAGCGCAGGAGAAGACCATGGGCAGCACCAGTCAGCCGCGCCGCGGGGACACCCGGCAGCGCATCCAGGACGTCGCCCTCGAGCTCTTCGCCGAGCGGGGATACGAGAAGACCTCGCTGCGCGAGATCGCCGAGAATCTTCAGGTCACCAAGGCGGCGCTGTACTACCACTTCAAGAGCAAGGAAGACATCGTCATCAGCATCTTCGAGGACCTGAGCAGGCCCCTCGACGAGCTGATCGAGTGGGCGGAGCAGGAGCCGCGCACGCTGGAGACCAAGCAGGAGCTGCTGCGGCGCTACAGCGCGGCCCTCAACGACGCCGCACCGCTCTTCCGCTTTCTCCAGGAGAACCAGGCCGCGGTCCGCGAGCTGAGCATCGGCGACACCTTCAGGGACCGGATGTTCACGATGCTCAGACTCATCAAGGAGCCCGACGCGGCCCTCACCGACCAGGTCCGCTGCATCAACGCACTGTTCAGCATCCACGCGGGGATGTTCGCGTTGCGTGAGATCGAAGGCGACCCCGAGGACAAGCGGAAAGCTGTCCTCGAGGTCGCCTTGGAGCTGATGACGTCAGCGCATCACACGGAGAGCCAGGGCTAGGGCCTGCCTGCCCGGCGCCCGGTGTTACGGGTTGACGCCGTGACCCTTCAGGAACTGGATCGGGTCGACCGCGTAGCCGTAAACCGGGGCGGTACGGGCCTCGAAGTGCAGGTGCGGGCCGGTCGAGTTGCCGGTGCTGCCGGACTTGCCGAGCTCCTGGCCGGTCTTCACGGTCTGGCCGACGCCCACGCCGAGCGTCGAGAGGTGGCCGTACTGGGTGAACGTGCGGTCACCGTGCTTGATCACGACGTTGTTGCCGTACGAGCCGCCCCACCCGGACTCCACGACGGTGCCGCCGTGAACAGCCTTGACGGAGGTGCCGGTCGGCACGACGAAGTCCTGGCCGGAGTGCTTGTTGGCCCAGTGGCTGCCGCCGAGGCCGAACGTCGATCCCTTGGTGTACTGGCTCACCGGCTTCACCCAGGAGGCCGGGGTCGCGGGCTTGAGAGCCGCGCGCTTCTTACGGTCGGCGGCGGCCTTGTCGGCCGCCCGCTTCTCGGCGGCGGCCTTCGCGGCAGCCTTGGTGGCGGCTGCCTTCTTCTGGCCCTCGGCCTGAGCCTTCACCGCCTGGGAGAGGGATCCGGCCGTCTGGACGGCAAAGGCATCGCCCTGGGGAGCGGGGCCGCCGGCCGCAGCGAGCGCCACGCCGGACCCCAGCGCGACCGAGGCCCCCATGCCGACTGCCAGAACGGCGGCACGACGGCGCAGGACGGGCTTGCTCGGGGTGCGGGTCTGGGTGTGCATCGACATACGGGCTCTCCTCCAAGAAGTGAATGAATCCCGGCGGAGTTCCGGGAAGCGCTCGACCTTGGTAACCCGCGAGTTCTTGGCCCGACAAATGCCCTTCCTACTAGCGAATGCCGTAGAAAGGACCACGGAATTCGAGCGTCCCGCACAGATCCGCGCACCGTCCCGGGAGGCCTGCGAATGCATTGATCAGCGCGCCGGAATCTGTGCCAATCCTGCTGACCAGCACATTCACCGCGGCACTTTCCCAACTTCCGCAAGCGATTCGCCTCGCCCGCCGCCGAGATCCGGCAAGCAGCGACGCAGAGACCGGAGCCGTATGTCCTGAAATTCTCCTATTTCCAGTAGTAAGTGATCCAGCCCACGTGCGGCACGTCACCCATATTCAAGATCCAAAGGCTTGCGGGGAGCCCTCACGCGGCTTTGCGCAGGTTCCCGGAAGGAACGGGGCCGACGCCCGCTGCGCCCGCCCCGGCCCCGCTCTACGCTGTTCACGCAGTCGCCACTGATCGCCGTATCGCCGCCGGGGGGCCAGGGACGTGGATCCCGCAGTCATAGGCGCTCGACTCGCTTCGAGCGCCGTAAAACCGCTGGTCAGGAAGTTGTTCGTAGCGGAGGGACCGGGCGCGGGGCTGGTGGACAAACCGGTACGAATCTCCCGTCTCGTTGCTTTCAGAGGTGAAAAGCGCACGCTGACGGAGACGGACGTACACCGTCTCGCCGCGAAGCTCGTCGTCCGGACCTGCGAGGCGGCCGGACCGCACGACCGGCCGCCGGACGGCGAGCGGGAGGCCGTGACCGACGCCGTCACCCGCACCCTGCACGCGCTCGGCGACCTGGACCTGGACGACGTCCAGGCGGTCCAGCTCGGCCACACGGCCCTCGCCGACCGGTTACGACGTGCCGCCGGGAACCCCGACCAGCACCTCTCCGCGGACGCCGAGGCACTCTGCGCGAGCGTCCTCGTCACCGCGTGCCTGCACATGCTGCACTTCTTCACCCAGCGTTCGACCTTCGTCGCCCGCACCCTCGTCGACCAGTCCAGGCGCCAGGCGGAGATGATCGCCAAGATCGACGAGCTCATCGCCCGTACGCCCCGGCCGGACGGGGCCGACGCCGCCTTCGAGGCCCGCTATCTCGCCCACATCACGCAGAAGCACGGCCGGCTCACCATCTACGGCATCGACCTGTCCGACTCCCCGGACCGCTGGCCGCTGGACTCGGCGTATCTGAGCCTGGAGGCCACCCCGGCCACCGAGCCGAAGGGCTCGACAGCGTTTCCGCGGGACGACGGTTCGTATGAGCTCGTCTCCGCCATGAGCGCGCCGCTCCCCGCCGAGCAGGCGCTCGCCGGGCGCGAGCGGGTGCTCCTGCGCGGCGTCGCGGGCTCCGGCAAGACCACCCTCGTCCAGTGGCTGGCCGTGTCCGCCGCCAAGCAGTCCCCCGACGACCGGCCCGCCCACCTCCGCGACCGCATCCCCTTCGTCCTCCCGCTGCGCACGCTGATCCGCAACAGCGCGGGGCTGCCCACGCCGGACCGGTTCCTCGCCGCCGTGAACTGCCCGATCGCCGGAGCGCAGCCGTCGGGCTGGACCGATCGCGTGCTGTCCGCCGGCCGCGGCCTGCTGCTCGTCGACGGCATCGACGAGATTCCGGAGCGCGACCGCGAGCCGACACGCCGCTGGCTCCGTGATGTGCTCGGCGCCTTTCCCGGCAACGCGTGGCTGGTCACGTCCCGGCCCTCCGCCGTACGCGGGGACTGGCTCACCTCCGACGGCTTCACCGAGCTGACGCTCTCCCCGATGCGCCGCGACGACGTGGCGGCCTTCATCCAGCGATGGCACGCGGCAGCGCGCCCCGACAGCGCCGATACGGACCGTCTCGGCGGCTACGAGCAGTCCCTGCTGGACGCCGTACGGACCAAGCAGGATCTCAGCCGCCTCGCCACCAACCCCCTGATGTGCGGTCTGATCTGCGCCCTCCACCGCGACCGCCGGGGCTATCTGCCCCACGGCCGCAAAGAGCTCTACGACGCGGCGCTCTCCATGCTCCTCAGCCGCCGGGACCGCGAGCGCGACATGTGCGGCCCGGACGGCATCGAGCTGGGCGACGAGCCACAGATCCAGCTTCTCCAGCGCCTCGCCTACTGGCTCATCCGCAACGGCCGCACCGAACTGGACCGCGGCCACGCCGAGCGGATCATCGCCGAGGCTCTGCCGTCCGTTCCGTCCGCAGCGTCCCAAGGCGATGCGGACCAGGTCTTCCGCCATCTGCTGCTGCGCAGCGGCTTGCTGCGTGAACCGACGGCGGGCGCCGTGGACTTCGTGCACCGGACCTTCCAGGACTACCTCGGTGCCAAAGCAGCCGTGGAGGCCTGGGACATCGGGCTGCTGATCAAGAACGCCGCCGACGCGCAGTGGGAGGACGTGCTGCGCATGGCCGTCGCCCACGCCCGCCCGCGCGAACGGGCCGAACTCCTCGATCAGTTGGTCACCCACGGCGACGGGACCGAGGACCGGACGGCCCGTAACCGTGTCCACCTCCTGGCCATGGCCTGCCTGGAGCACGCCACGGAACTGGACCCCCGCGTACGCGGTGCGGTGGAGGAGCGGGCGGCGGCGCTCATTCCGCCGAGGTCGACCGAGGAGGCACGGGCCCTCGCCGCCGCCGGGCCCGTCGTTCTCGAAGTGCTCCCCGGCCCCGAAGGACTGCTGGACGACGAAGCGGTGAATGTGGTGAATACGGCCTCATTCATCGGAACGGACGCCGCGATCCCCGTTCTGAAACGGTTCCGCCGGCACCCTTCGATCGGAGTACGGTCCCAACTCGCCTGGACCTGGCAGCGATTCGACACAGATCGCTACGCGCATGACGTCCTGCGCCATCTGCCCTCCGAGGGACTGGACTTCGTGGCCACGTCGCCCGAGGAATTGCGCACACTGAGGGCGCTCGACCGCTCTTCCCGTCTTCAGGCCGTGGGTCCTTTCAGCTCGCGGCAACTGCTGGACGGGCTGGATTCGGAACGGCTCACCCATCTCCGTATCGAGGGCAATCCGGAGCTCCGCGATCTCGATCTGCTGAGGGGATTCTCCGCGCTCGAATCGCTCGCCCTTCGCCAATGCCCGGAGGTCTCCGATCTGTCGCTACCCGCCGGCCTTCCGCTCCGCTCTCTGACAGTCGAGGGAACGGGGGCGTCGTCGGCACTCACCGGTCTGTCGGAGCTGTCCGGACTCGAGTCGTTGCTTCTCTGCGACCCGCTGCCGGAGCAAGGGCTGGCGGCTCTCCCGGCGAGTGCGCCTCTGACGTTCCTCTTCCTCGAGCACCCTCTCGATGACCAGATCATCGGTGTCAGTGGCCGGCGGGAACTCAGGGATCTGGGGGTGAACATGACGGAAGGCTTCGGACCCGCACACTGGGCGGAGCTGGCGCGGCTGCCCGCGCTGGAGACTCTCGGCTTCGGTCTCACTCCCGCGGCCGCACCGCTCCGGCTCCCCGAGAATTTCGCAATGCCTCATCTGCGCGGTCTTTACCTGACCAACATCGGCATTCCGGACGACGTTCTCAACCACACGCTCTCCACGATCGTTTCGGCCTTCCCCGGACTGCGCACGCTCAGCCTGGGCAGCCTGATGGATCCCCTGCCGAGGCCCGATCTGTCGCCGCTGGCGGCCTTGCCGGAACTTCGGCACCTGAGCCTCCACCGCGTACTCCCGGCTACGGGAACCGGCGGCCTCGCTCACGTGGACATCGGCGTGCACCCTCGCCCACGCGGGTGAACCGGGCCATCGGCGTCGGCCCATGGGGTCGTTGACCCGTGGGCTGTGCGGTGTACACGGCGCTCTGTGCGGCCCTGTCCACCTAATGCCCGCTATGGATGCGTATCGATTGGTGCGGGCTTAGCGTCGGACTCGGATCGATTCCTCGGGAGCGGCGCACCACGAGGTCAACCGTGCCGACTCCCCCCTCAAGGATGGAGCACTGTATGCGTGCCTTCACTCGTGCCGCGGCGGCCACCATAGGCTGCGCGACTGTCTTGGCTTCGCTGGCCTTCCCCGCCAGCGCCTCCTCCGGTCACCCCGAGGAGCAGAGTGGTGCCAGTGCCGGCCTTGCCGTCTCCGGAAACACCGGGGACCAGGGCGGAGGCGGCGGGGGCGGTGACGGTGACGAACGCCGTGACGACTTCCGTGACGAACGCCGTGACGAACGCCGTGACGACTTCCGGGAGAACGGCCGTGACAACGACCACGACAACGGCCACAACAACCACAACAACAACCACAACAACAACAACGGCCACAACAACGGCATGAACAACGCCCAGGGGCAGGGCCAGAACCAGGCGCAGGGCCAGAACCAGAACCAGGGGCAGGGCCAGAACCAGGGGCAGGGCCAGAACCAGAACCAGGGGCAGGGCCAGAATCAGGCGCAGGGCCAGGGCCAGAACCAGGGCCAGAACCAGAACTCGAGCGGAACCATGAACGGGACCGGGACCGCGGTCGCAAACGGGACCGGGACCGCGGCCGCGAACGGGACCGGGACCGCAAACGGGACCGGACAACTCGGGGCGAACCCGAGGTCATAGAGCGGTACCGGAGCTCAAAGGGGTCTGCCCGGAACCGTCGCACGGTTCCGGGCAGACCCCTTCGCTCACTGACCGCTCAGCGCGCAGCGATCACGCGTCCTTGCTCAGGTTGGGGCCCGAACCACCCGCCGCCGACTCGATCGGAGGCACGTCCGGCAGCGCCGACTTCTCCTCGCCGCGGAAGGTGAACTTCTTCTCCTCACCCTCGCCCTCGGTGTCGACGACCACGATGTGACCGGGGCGCAGCTCGCCGAAGAGGATCTTCTCCGAGAGCACGTCCTCGATCTGACGCTGGATCGTCCGGCGCAGCGGACGGGCGCCGAGCACCGGGTCGTAACCCTTGTCCGCCAGCAGCTTCTTGGCCTCGGCGCTGAGCTCGATGCCCATGTCGCGGTCCTTGAGCCGCTCGTCCACCTTGCCGAGCATGAGGTCGACGATCTGAATGATGTCTTCCTCGGTCAGCTGGTGGAAGACGACGGTGTCGTCGACACGGTTGAGGAACTCCGGCCGGAAGTGCTGCTTGAGCTCGTCGTTGACCTTGTTCTTCATCCGCTCGTAGCCGGTCTTGACGTCGCCCACGGCCGCGAAGCCCAGGTTGAAGCCCTTGGAGATGTCCCGGGTACCGAGGTTGGTCGTCATGATGATGACCGTGTTCTTGAAGTCCACGACCCGGCCCTGGGAGTCGGTCAGACGACCGTCCTCCAGGATCTGCAACAGGGAGTTGAAGATGTCCGGGTGGGCCTTCTCGACCTCGTCGAAGAGGACCACGGAGAACGGCTTGCGGCGCACCTTCTCGGTGAGCTGGCCGCCCTCCTCGTAGCCGACATAGCCGGGAGGCGAGCCGAAGAGCCGCGAGACGGTGTGCTTCTCGCTGAACTCCGACATGTCGAGCTGGATGAGCGCGTCCTCGTCGCCGAAGAGGAACTCCGCCAGGGTCTTGGAGAGCTCCGTCTTACCGACACCCGACGGGCCCGCGAAGATGAACGAACCGCCGGGGCGCTTCGGGTCCTTCAGGCCGGCACGGGTACGGCGGATCGCCTGAGAGAGCGCCTTGATGGCGTCCTTCTGGCCGATGACGCGCTTGTGGAGCTCGTCCTCCATACGCAGCAGCCGCGAGGACTCCTCCTCGGTGAGCTTGAAGACCGGGATGCCCGTGGCCGTCGCCAGAACCTCGGCGATCAGCTCCTCGTCCACCTCGGCGACGACATCCATGTCGCCGGCCTTCCACTCCTTCTCCCGCTTCGCCTTGGCCGCGAGAAGCTGCTTCTCCTTGTCCCGGAGGGACGCGGCCTTCTCGAAGTCCTGGGAGTCGATGGCCGACTCCTTGTCCCGGCGCACGTCGGCGATCTTCTCGTCGAACTCGCGCAGGTCCGGCGGAGCGGTCATCCGGCGGATACGCATCCGGGAACCGGCCTCGTCGATCAGGTCGATCGCCTTGTCCGGCAGGAAGCGGTCCGAGATGTACCGGTCGGCAAGAGTGGCGGCCGCGACCAGGGCCGAGTCCGTGATCGAGACGCGGTGGTGCGCCTCGTAACGGTCCCGGAGCCCCTTGAGGATCTCGATGGTGTGCGGCAGCGACGGCTCCGCGACCTGGATCGGCTGGAAGCGGCGCTCCAGGGCGGCGTCCTTCTCGAGGTACTTGCGGTACTCCTCGAGCGTCGTCGCACCAATGGTCTGCAGCTCACCGCGGGCCAGCATCGGCTTCAGGATGCTGGCGGCGTCGATCGCGCCCTCGGCGGCGCCCGCACCCACCAGGGTATGGAGCTCGTCGATGAACAGGATGATGTCGCCGCGGGTGCGGATCTCCTTGAGCACCTTCTTCAGGCGCTCCTCGAAGTCACCGCGGTAACGGGAGCCGGCGACCAGGGCGCCCAGATCCAGGGTGTAGAGGTGCTTCTCCTTGAGGGTCTCCGGCACCTCGCCCTTGACGATGGCCTGGGCCAGGCCCTCGACGACCGCCGTCTTGCCGACGCCGGGCTCGCCGATGAGAACCGGGTTGTTCTTGGTACGGCGCGAAAGCACCTGCATGACCCGCTCGATCTCCTTCTCGCGCCCGATGACCGGGTCGAGCTTGGATTCGCGGGCGGCCTGAGTCAGGTTGCGGCCGAACTGGTCCAGCACAAGGGAGGTCGAGGGGGTGCCCTCGGCCGGGCCGCCTGCCGTGGCGGCCTCCTTGCCCTGGTAGCCGGAGAGCAGCTGGATGACCTGCTGCCGCACCCGGTTCAGATCGGCGCCCAGCTTCACGAGGACCTGGGCGGCGACGCCCTCGCCCTCGCGGATCAGGCCGAGCAGAATGTGCTCAGTGCCGATGTAGTTGTGGCCGAGCTGGAGGGCCTCGCGGAGCGAAAGCTCCAGGACCTTCTTGGCACGAGGGGTGAAGGGGATGTGCCCGGACGGGGCCTGCTGGCCCTGACCGATGATCTCCTCCACCTGCTGGCGGACCGCCTCGAGCGAAATCCCGAGGCTCTCCAGGGCCTTAGCGGCGACACCCTCACCCTCGTGGATCAGGCCCAGGAGGATGTGCTCGGTGCCGATGTAGTTGTGGTTGAGCATCCGGGCTTCTTCCTGAGCCAGGACGACAACCCGCCGCGCACGGTCGGTGAACCTCTCGAACATCGTTAATCGCTCCTCAGAGCGGTCAGGCAGATCGGGGACGGTCCCCTCCCTGTCCTTCCGCATGCTAGTCCCGCAACACGGGACAGCTCATTCCAACTGCCGACACCCGTCCCAGGCCTCCTGCCCCGAACAGCCGACAACAGCTCCAACCCGATGGTGCGAGACGATGTTCCCGCAGGCCAGGCGTATACCCTCGATACCACTACGCCGATGGCGAACGCCATCCACGGCCGACGCGCGCGTCGCCCCTCCCACTAGGAAAGTCTTTACCCGCAAGCGCTGACACTCCATGCGGCGCGGGCAATTTCCCTCCGCTACGGGCGAACATCCTTACGCCCCCGCCCTGCTTCTGTGCGCCCCCGCCCCCTACCACTCTCCGTACCCATTGTCCAACTGTGCGTAACCCTCACGGGGTTCGGTAGTTGCTCCAGGCATGGCCCTTGCATTCCCGCGCCCCCGACCGCCGCTCGACCCCGACGCCGTACGGCGGTGGTACGAGCGCGAGCTCGGCTGGGCCGTCGCAGGCGGCGGCGGACAGCCGGTGGAGTTGCTCACCGGGGCGCGCTTCGACGTCCTGGAGCTGCCTGCGAACGCCGGATTCGCCGTACTTCGCAGATTCCCGCGGACCGGCCCGGTCGCGATCGACGGACGGCGAATGCAGCTGCTGGTGGCCGCGGGCAGCGCGGAGCAGCTGCCGGAGCTGCTCGACTGGCTGGAATGGGGCGGAGTCGCCCTGGACCTGGTCGCACTCGGCCGCGGGGACCGGATGCCCGCACCCCGGCCGACGGGCTCGCGGGAGGCCGCTCACGGCCGGACGCAGCCGGTGTGGCTGCGGCCTCCCGAACCGGGTTGCGAGGTGGAGCCGACGCTTCCGACGGCGACCCTGTGGGGCGGGTCCCCGGGCGGCGGGGGCGGCACGGAGCTCGCCCCCGATCTCGTACGGCTCCTGGGCGCGGTGGCAACAGAGGTCCACCGGGCCCGGTTGCTGCGCGCTTCGTGCGCTCAGCCGTTCGCCTTCTCGTATGCCTCGCGGATCTCGGCCGGGACGCGGCCGCGGTCGTTGACGCTGTAGCCGTTCTCCTTCGCCCACGCACGGATCTTCGCGGTGTCCTGGCCGCTGCCTCCGGAAGCCGAACGCACCTTGCTCCGACCGGCGGCGGCACGGCCACCGGTGCGACGACCGCTCTTGGCGTACGGCTCGAGCAGCCCGCGGAGCTTGTCCGCATTGGAGGTGGTGAGGTCGATCTCGAAGGTCTTGCCGTCCAGCGCGAACGTCACAGTCTCGTCCGCCTCGCCACCGTCGAGGTCATCGACAAGAAGGACCTGAACCTTCTGTGCCACTGGATTCCCTTTCATCGAAAAAGCAGTACGCGGAAAGGAAACCGCCTTTCCGGGAAAAACACAAACCCCCGGGTGAGGTTCAGCAGCGCATCAGCGCGGGAAACGTGCGCGTTTCGGACATAGGGATCTGTGGATCACAGGTTCAGAAGCATCCGGCTGTTGCCCAGAGTGTTCGGCTTCACCCGTTCGAGGCCCAGGAACTCGGCGACTCCCTCGTCATAGGAACGCAGCAGCTCGCTGTAGACATCCCCGTCCACCGGCGTCTCCCCGATCTCGACGAAACCATGCTTCATGAAGAAGTCGAGTTCGAAGGTGAGGCAGAAAATTCGCCGAACACCGAGCCAGCGTGCGGTCTGCAGCAGCTTGGCCAGTACCTGGTGGCCGACGCCGGTGCCCTTCAGCCGCGGATCCACGGCCAGCGTGCGTACCTCGGCCAGGTCTTCCCACATCACGTGGAGAGCGCCGCAGCCCACGACTTCGGCGTCCTCGTCGCGCTCGGCGACCCAAAACTCCTGGATGTCCTCGTAAAGAGTCACCGTCGCTTTGTCGAGCAGGATCCCGGCGCTCACGTACCCGTCGATGAGCCCGCGCACCGCGGTCACATCGCTCGTCCTCGCGCGCCGTACTGTGACCTCTTTTGATACCGGAGACATGTGCGGACGCTATCGCCCCGCGTCCGGCGGACTCTCATCGGGATCGTCGAGTTGTACGACTCGCATCGCGTCCCGGAGCGCCTCCCGCTGTTCCGCCGACATCATGCCGAAGAAGGCGACTAGCGCGGCTGCGGGGTTGTCACTGGTGGACCACGCCTCGTTCATGAGTGCGGCGGAGTACGCGGCACGGGTGGAGACGGCCTCATATCGATAGGCGCGGCCTTCCGCTTCCCGGCGGACCCAGCCCTTCTGATGCAGGTTGTCCATTACGGTCATGACCGTCGTGTAAGCGATGGAGCGTTCCTGCTGAAGGTCTTCCAGGACTTCTCGAACGGTGACCGGCCGGTTCCACTGCCACACCCGTGTCATCACCGCGTCTTCGAGGTCACCCAATCGTCGAACCACATTGGAATAATAGTGGGAGATGTCCACAATGCCGGTTGATTTGCATGACAAAAAGGCGCACGGCCGGGACGGTTGTTCCCGGTCGTGCGCCTTCGTACGCTCAGCCGGCGCTCACTGACGCGGCCCGTTTTGGGCCGCCCTCGAACGCCACTCAGGCCCGGGCGTCGCCGCTCGTCGGAACCTGTCGCGGCACCCGCACGTGCGCATTCTCGGCATCCGCGAGCACCGCGTCGACCGCGGCGTCCTCCTTGGCCTTGTTGGCGCCGCCCTGGCTCTTCACGATCGTCACGACCAGCGCGGTGAAGGCAATGGCCATGACCACGGGGGGCAGCAGCGCGGAGACGTATTCCATGGGCCCAGAATAGCCAGTCAGCCCGCGACCAATTGCTCGGGGCGGCGCTCCGGCGGGCCCGTGGTGCGGCGCCGCGGCGGAAAGACCTCGGCCGGAGTGGGCACCGGGCGGCCCGGATGCTCGGCCGGGGACGGCGGACCAGGGGACTTCTCCGGCTTGGTCCGGGGCTCGTCCTCGGGCTCCTTCTCGGGCTCGGACTTCGGCTCTGCTTTCGGCTTGGGCTTCGGCTTCGGCTTCGCCGGCTCGTCGGCGGCACGGCCGCCCGGCAGCGCGACCAGCCGGGCCGGAGCGGGCTGCGTCCGGGCCGGCCCGGACGCCCGCGCCCGCCGCGCAAGCCGGTCCCGCACGGACTGCTCGGCCAGCACTTCGCAGCGGTGCAACAGCACACGCCGACGCTCGGCCTCCGCCCCGCCGGCCTGGCCGGAGCAGAGCGTACGGAGTGCGGCGAGGTCGTCCGCACCGGGGAGGTGGCCGTCGGACAGGGCGCCCTGGAGCCGCTTCAGATAGCCGATGGCGGCCCCGGGCAGAGCGGCGCGGTAGCGGGCGAGGTCGGCGAGGAGGAAGGCACGCAGTCGGCCGCCTTCGCGGACCGCCTCGTCCACGGCCTCGGTCAGGCGGAACAGCTCCTGGACCTCCTCCTCCCGGCCGGAGGCGGGAGGGCCGGGGGCGGGCTGCAGGGCGATGGCAAGGGCGCGGCGCAGGACGCGCAGCTCATCGGCGCTGAACGCCATGGCGCCGCGGGAACCGTATGGCGTGGGCATGAACCGACTTTAAGTGCTAAGCGGACAAATTTTGCTCAGCGGTATGTACCGGGGGTGTCGGCCCGTTCCGGGGAGGGGGCGGAACGGGCCGACGGAGAGATGGTTCAGGAGCGGGCCTGTCGGCGCCGCGCGAGCGCCAGGGCGGTGGCTCCCGCGACGGCGAGCACGGCCGAGGCACCGAGAACGGAGCCGATGCCGCCGGCGCCCGTACCGGCCATGGAGCCGCCACCGGTGCCGGTGCCGCCGCTGGTGGCCCCGGCGTCCGCGCCCGACGTGCCGGACGTATCGGCGGAGGCCCCGGAGGCCGGACCGCCGCTCTTCCCGCCGGCCGCCGGGCCCCCGCCCGTCCCGTCGCTACCGGTGATCTTCACGGGGATCGCAGCCGTGTTGTTGCCCGGCTCCGTGTCACGCGTCGGGTAGTCGGCACGGTCGGTCACCGTGATCCTCCCCTCGGCGCCCTTCACCTTCCTGTCGAGGCGCACGTTGAACACGAGAGTGTCCTGTTCGCCGCTCTCGAAGCGCTCGTCGATGCCGCAGACATGCGTCCTGCTGCCCTTCTTCTTCGGCGAGCAGGCCCAGTCGTCCTCCTCGCCCGGGAAGGGGATGGAGGTGATCGTGGTGCCCTCGGGCGGAGTGACCTCGTATGTGCCGGTTCCGTGGCTGCTGTAGCCGGTCAGGTCCATGGAGCCCGGGCCTTCGTTGCGGGCGCCGAGGGTGAGCGGAACCGTTTCGCCGACCCTGCCCTCGAGGGTGCCCGTGACCGCCCGGAAGTCCGCGTGCTGGGTGGTGGTGAGCTCGGTATGGCCGCCGAAGTCCTCGAAGCCCTTGTCGTCCACGAGTTTCAGGGTGAGCGGGGCGCGGGACCCGGTCTCGGCGAAGTCCTCCGGCTGCTCGTACTCCCACGGGTCACCGCTTCCGATGGCCCAGGTGCTGTAGCCGATCGAGCCGTACATCAGCGCGGGCGAGACCTTGAAGCGGAAGGGCTCGCTGAACTCGTACGCGGCGCCCGGCTCGAGCGGGGTCTCGAACAGGCAGTACGCGGAGGTGCCGGCCCAGGTCTTGTAGTGGCAGTTGCTGTGCTCGCGGGCCACTTCGACGCCGTCGACGCCGTACAGCTTGATGCCGATGCCCTGGTCGGCGGCCAGCTGGCCGTGGTTGGCGACGCCCGGGGTCACCTCGACCGTCGAGCCGGGGGCGGTGACCTTCAGCGGGGCGTGCTTGCGCTCGGCGAGCCTGGGTCCGTCGATGAAAACTTTCGTCTTCGCCTTGGCCGACGGCGCGTTGGAGGCGGTGGCGGTGTACTCGATCAGGCCTGCGTATCCGGGTTTCACTCCCTCCGCGCCCTGGATGTGGAAGGGCTGGACGCTGGTCTTCCCGTCGATCGAGCCGTAGGAGCAGCTGAAGACCAGATCCTTCTCCGGGTCCTTGCACGAGCCGTTCGTGGGCTTCAGGACGGCCTTGCCCTTGAGGGCGGAGGCGTCGATGGTCAGCTCGACATCCTCGGCGAGCGGCTCTTCGCCCTCGGCCCGTTCGAGGTTGAGGTGGAGGAGGAAGAGGTCGCCGCCTTGCGGGCCCTCTCCGGCCGGGTACGTGTAGTACCGGGCGGGGGCCTGGATCACCAGGGCCGGGTCGGCCGCCCTGGCCTGCGCCGTCCCGAGGCAGGTCGCCGCCGCGAACGCGGACACGGCTGTCGCCGCTCGCAGGATCGTCCATTGGTGACCCATACGCCCACGTCCGCCCCGTCATCTCAAGTCCCGTCACTGCCAAGACAGGTGAGACGACGGAAAGGTTGCGTCCGCGTGAACGGGGGGCGGCGCGGCATCCGGGGCGAACCGGCGGTGTCAGCCCCGCGAGATATTGCGCTCGTAGACCAGCCGGAGACCGATGAGGGTGAGCCACGGCTCGTGCTCGTCGATGACCGAGGACTCGCCGAGCACCATGGGTGCCAGACCGCCGGTGGCGATGACGGTCACCTCGTCGGGGTCGTCGGCGAGTTCCCGCGTCATCCGCTCCACCACGCCGTCGACCTGGCCGGCGAAGCCGTAGAGGATGCCGGACTGCATGGCCTCGACCGTGTTCTTGCCGATCACGCTGCGAGGCCGGGCCAGTTCGATCTTGCGGAGCTGCGCGCCGCGGACACCCAGCGCGTCCACGGAGATCTCGATGCCCGGGGCGATCACACCGCCGACGTACTCGCCGCGCGCCGAGATCGCGTCGAAGGTCGTGGCCGTACCGAAGTCGACGACGATGCACGGGCCGCCGTAGAGCTCGACGGCGGCCAGCGCGTTGATGATCCGGTCGGCGCCGACCTCCTTCGGGTTGTCCATGAGGATCGGGACGCCCGTTTTGACACCCGGCTCGACGAGGACTGCGGGGACGTCGCCGTAGTAGCGGCGGGTGACCTCGCGCAGCTCGTGGAGCACGGAGGGGACGGTCGAGCAGATGGAGATGCCGTCGATGCCGTCACCCAGCTCCTCGCCGAGGAGCGGGTGCATTCCCATCAGGCCGTTGAGGAGGACCGCGAGTTCGTCTGCGGTGCGGCGGGCTTCGGTGGAGATGCGCCAGTGCTCGACGATGTCCTGGCCGTCGAACAGCCCGAGGACGGTGTGGGTGTTGCCGACATCGATGGTGAGCAGCATCAGACCTGCTCCTCCCGGGAGCCCTCGCGGAGGTCCAGGCCGATGTCGAGGATCGGGGAGGAGTGGGTGAGCGCGCCCACGGCGAGGTAGTCGACACCCGTCTCGGCGTACGTACGGGCGCCTGCGAGGGTGAGGCGGCCGGAGGACTCCAGACGGGCGCGGCCGGCGACGAGGGCGACGGCCTCGCGGGTCAGCTCGGGGGTGAAGTTGTCCAGCAGGATCAGGTCCGCGCCCTCGGTGAGCACGGGCTCGATCTGGTCGAGGCGGTCCACCTCGATCTCGATCGGCACGCCGGGGAACTCGCTCCGTACGGCCTTGAAGGCGGCTGCGACACCGCCCGCCGCGACGACGTGGTTGTCCTTGATGAGCGCGGCGTCCGAGAGCGACATGCGGTGGTTGCTGCCACCGCCGCAGCGGACCGCGTACTTCTCCAGGGAGCGGAGTCCCGGGGTGGTCTTGCGGGTGTCGCGGACCGCGGCGCCGGTTCCCTCCAGGGTGTCGGCCCACGCGCGCGTGGCAGTGGCGATGCCGGAGAGGCGGCAGAGCAGGTTGAGGGCGCTGCGCTCGCCGGTGAGGAGGTCGCGGGTCCGGGTGCGGACCGAGAGCAGCCGTTGGCCGGGCTCCACCCGGTCCCCGTCCTCGACGTGCCGTTCGACCTCGAACGCGTCGGTGCAGACGACGGAGAGGACCGCCTCGGCGATGCGCAGGCCCGCCACCGTACCGGCCTCGCGGGCGGTGAAGTCGCCGGTGGCGACGGCGTCCTCGGGGATGGTCGCGACCGTCGTCACGTCCACACCGTGGTCGAGGTCCTCCTCGATCGCCATATGGGCGATGTCCTCGACCTGGACCGGGTCCAGGCCGGCGTCGACGAGCAGCTGCGCGAGCGCCGGATCGAGACCGCACTCCATGGGGTCGAGCTCGTAACCCTCGTCGTCGCCCCCGCAGCCGCACGCGTCGCCGCAGCCGCCTGCGTCCGCAGCGGCGGCGGGAGGGCCGCCGATCTGGAGCAGCGGGAGGTCGACGGACGGTGGACGGTCGTCGGAGATGTTCACGAGCACTCCTCGGGAGCGGTGGGGGAGATGGGGTCGGCGGCCGGGGCGGCGTTCGGTTCCTGGGCGTGGGCTGCAGGCCGTACGGGCGGGAGCTGCGCTGTGGCGGTGGGGCGGAGCAGGAGGGAGCGGTCCGGTGTGAGCCGGGCGACGAGGTGGCGGCGCCAGCTGTCGTCGTCCCGTTCGGGGCGGTCCTCGCGCCAGTGGCAGCCCCGGGTCTCCTCGCGCTCGCGGGCCATGGCGACCAGAACCCGCGAGACGAGCAGGAGGTTGGTGGCCTCCCAGGTCTCGACGCACGGCTCGGCGGTCTTCCCGTCCCGGTCCAGGTCCGCCACGGCCTCGGTGTGCAGGGACTCCAGAGCGAGGGCCGCCGCCGCGAGGCTCTCCGCGCTGCGGAGGACACCGGCGCCGGAGGTCATGATCCGCTGGATGACGAAGCGGGACTCGGGGGGAAGCAGTGGCGTGGCCTTCTCCCCGTCCGAACGGGCCTTCGCTGACGCGTGCTTCGCCGAACCGTCCTGCACGGAACGGGCCTGCACGGAACGGGCCTCCGCTGAACGAGCCTCCGCTGAACCGTCCTGCGCACCGGAGGTGATGTCCGCCGCGATGCGTTCGGCGAAGACGAGGCCTTCGAGGAGCGAGTTGGAGGCGAGCCGGTTCGCGCCGTGGACACCGGTGCAGGCGACCTCGCCGCAGGCGTACAGCCCGGGCACGGTCGTGCGGCCCAGGAGATCCGTCCGTACGCCGCCGGACGCGTAGTGGGCGGCGGGCGCAACCGGGATCGGCTCGGTCACCGGGTCGATGCCGTGCGCGCGGCAGGCGGCCAGGATGGTCGGGAAGCGGGCGGCCCACATGTCGGCGCCGAAGTGGCGGGCGTCGAGGTACATGTGCTCGGCGCCCAGCTCCTGCATGCGCCGCATGATGCCCTTGGCGACGATGTCGCGCGGAGCCAGTTCGGCCAGCTCGTGCTGTCCCTGCATGAAGCGGACGCCGTCGGCGTCGACGAGGTACGCGCCCTCGCCCCGGACCGCCTCGGAGACCAGCGGCTGCTGGCCTTCCGCACCCCGCCCCAAGTAGAGGACGGTGGGGTGGAATTGGACGAATTCCAGGTCGCTCACCTCGGCGCCGGCGCGCAGCGCGAGAGCGACGCCGTCGCCGGTGGACACGGCGGGGTTGGTCGTCGCGGAGAACACCTGGCCCATGCCGCCGGTGGCGAGGACGACGGCGCGGGCGTGCACGGCGCCGACGCCGTCCCGCTGCCCCTCGCCCATGACGTGCAGGGTGACTCCGGCGGTACGGCCCTCGGCGTCGGTGATCAGATCGAGCACGAGGGCGTTCTCGACGGTCTCGATGCTCCCCTCGCTCCCGGTGCGCGGGACCGCGGCCTCGTGCACCGCCTCGACCAGGGCCCGTGAGATCTCCGCGCCGGTCGCGTCACCGCCCGCGTGCGCAATCCGACGGCGGTGGTGGCCGCCTTCGCGGGTCAGTTCTATGTCGCCCGTCTCGGCGGAGACGTCGAACTGCGCGCCGGTCCCGATCAGCCGCCACACGGCGTCGGGTCCCTCGGTGACCAGTGTGCGCACGGCCTGCTCGTCGCAGAGTCCGGCGCCCGCGACGAGGGTGTCGTCGAGGTGCTGCTCGGGGGTGTCGCCCTCGCCGAGCGCGGCGGCGATACCGCCCTGCGCCCAGCGGGTGGAGCCGTCGTCGAGCCGGGCCTTGGTGACCACGACGGTCCTCCGCCCGGCGGCGGCGCAGCGAAGGGCGGCGGTCAGTCCGGCGACACCCGAGCCGACGACGACCACATCGGCCTCGATGGCCCAACCGGGCGCGGGGGCATGGAGCGTGAGTGCCTGCGCCTCCGGCGCTGACGCGCCGTCGGAGCCGGCGCCACCGTGCGACGGGGCTATCTCGGCCGAGGTCATCGATCGCTCCCCGGGCGCATGCCGGACCGCCGGCCCGGCGTCCTGCGCGGACGGGCGGTCACGGCGGCCGGGAGGGCGGCGTCCGCCGCGAGCGGGAGGACCACCAGGGCGAGCGGTGCCCAGAAGTACGGGCTTCCCGCGGCGAAGAGCAGGACGCCCGCCCAGACGGCGGCCACCGCCAGGGCTCGCTGCCGGGTGGTGTGAGGCGTCATCGGGCGGCTCCGAACTGGAGGCGGACGTTGTCGATCAGGCGCGTCGTACCGACCCTGGCGGCCACCGCGAGGACTGCCTCGCCGTGGAAGTCCTGCTGGATTTCCGAGAAGTCGGCGGCGTCGACCAGCGCCAGATAGTCGAGTTGGAGCGGCGGGTCGAGGCGGGCGGCCTCGTCGAGGACCGCCCGAGCGGCGCCGCGTACGGCTATGGGCTCGGCGACCGGTGCCGGGCCGCCGGAGTCGGAGCGGTCCGGGTCGGCAGACGCGGCGGCAGCGATGGGAGCGGCACCGGCGCCCGCCCCGTCGGCAGCGGACGCATCAGGTGTCCGTCCGCCGGCGGGGCCCCCGGCCGGCTCTTCCGCACCGGGCGCAACGGACCGGCCGGCCCCGCTGGGCGCACCCGCCCCACCGGGCGTCTGCGCCGCGGCGCTGACGGCCGTCCTGCCGTCGGGTGCGGACGCCTCGCGCCCGTACGACGCTCCCTGTACGGCAGCGGCTCCGGCGGCGCGCCGCCCCGCGTCACGCCCCGCGAAGAGCGCCCGTGACAGCGCCAGCGCCGTACCCCGCTGCTCCGCCGAGAGGTAGCGGTTGCGGCTGGAGAGCGCGAGGCCGTCCGCCTCGCGCACCGTCGGGACACCTACGATCTCCACGTCCTCGTCCAGCTCCAGATCGAGCACCATGCGGCGGATCAGGGCCAGTTGCTGGGCGTCCTTCTCACCGAAGACGGCGCAGTCGGCTCCGGTGATGCGCAGCAGGCGGTGGACGACGGTCAGCATGCCGTCGAAGTGGCCGGGGCGCGACGCGCCCTCCCAGCGCTCACCCATCGGGCCCGCGCCGAGCCGCACTTGCGGCTGCCCGTGCGGGTAGACCGTCTCGACGGTCGGGGCGAACACCACGTCCGCGCCCGCTTCACGGCAGACGTCCACGTCCGTGTCGAGCGTGCGCGGGTAGCGGTCGAAATCCTCGTGAGGACCGAACTGCAGCGGGTTGACGAAGACCGTGACGACCACCATGCCGCCGCGCCCCGCTCGCTTGCGCGCGTGCCGGATCAGCGTGGCGTGCCCCTCGTGGAGGGCGCCCATCGTCATCACCACGACGGTGCGGGTGTTGTCCTCGAAGTAGTCGTCCTCGACGTCCTCGAGTTCCCGGCGGGTGCGCGCCAGATGGACCTGGCGCTCCTTCACCGCGGCGCGCTTGCCGAACATCGTCAGCGACCTCCGTCCGAGAGGACCCCCAGCAGGTCCTCCGCCAGTTCCGGCTTCAGCAGCCCGTGCGCGAGCGCCCGGTCCGCGGTCGTACGGGCCATCGCCAGATAACCGGCGACGGCGTGCGGCGCGTGCTTGCGCAGCTCGGCGACGTGGGCCGCGACCGTACCCGCGTCGCCGCGGGCGACCGGGCCGGTCAGTGCGGCGTCCCCGGAGCGCAGGGCGTTGTCCAGTGCGGCGCCCAGGAGCGGGCCGAGCATCCGGTCGGGGGCCTCCACCCCCGCGGCGCGCAGCAGGTCCATCGACTGGGCGACCAGGGTGACCAGATGGTTCGCGCCGAGGGCGAGGGCAGCGTGGTAGAGCGGGCGGGACGCCTCCTCGATCCACTCGGGCTCGCCGCCCATCTCGATGACCAGCGCCTCGGCGGCCAGCCGCAGCTCCTCGGGTGCGGTGACGCCGAAGGAGCAGCCGGCCAGCCGCTGTACGTCCACGGCCGTGCCGGTGAACGTCATGGCCGGGTGCAGGGCGAGCGGCAGACCGCCGGCGCGCCGGGCGGGTTCGAGGACGCCCACGCCGTAGCGGCCGGAGGTGTGCACCAGCAGCTGGCCCGGGCGTACGGATCCGGTCTCGGCGAGTCCCTCGACGAGACCGGGGAGGGCGTCGTCGGGCACGGTGAGGAGGACCAGGTCGGCGGCTTCGAGGACCTGGGCGGGCGATACGACGGGCACGTCGGGGAGGACGGCGGCCGCTCGCCGTACGGAGGCGTCGGAGACCCCGGAGACGGCGACCGGACGGTGCCCGGCGAGCTCGAGGGACGCGGCGAGGGTGGGGCCGACACGGCCCGCGCCGACAACGCCGACAGTGAGCCGGGCCGGGCGGTCCTTGGGCTCTGGGTGATGAGGTGCGTTCACGCGGGGACGGCCTTCCGTTCCAGTCCGCCAGGGGTACCGGACGTTCCCCCGCCATGCTACGCGAGTGTTTCCGAGAGCTTCCGAACTGTCCACGCGCTGTGGACAAGCGGGAGGGCGGAGACGGCTCCGCGCCCCGTCTCGTTGCCCGGCGCCGGGGCCGGGTCCCGTCTGCCAGGCAGCGGAACCGGCCGCGGAGCCCCGTCCCGTACACCGACGGGCTCCAGCTCCCTCCAGCGGGCTCCCACTCCCTTCGGCGGGCTCGCGTTCCCTCCGGCCGGGTCCCACTTCCGCCGGCGGCCTCCACTTCCTCCGACTTCCTCCGGTGGCTCCCACTCCGCCCGCTCGCTCCGTCCCAGCAGCCCGGCGGCACACCCCCGCGAGAAGCCCCCGCATCCGTACCCCGACAAACCTCGGGCCCGCGGGAGACCCCCTGCGACATCATCGGCCCATGACGGACACGAGCGCCGATGAGAAGCCGGCCCGCAGGCTCACGGCATGGAACAGGTCGGACCGAATACTCGCGGGCGGGCCCTCGGGCGAGACCATCGCCCAGCGGCTGGAGCAGCTGGTGGCGCACGCCCCGGACTCGTACGACCTGATCGACTGGACCGACATCTACGGCAACGGCGTCGTCTCCGGGCTGGAGCGCCGGGTCGCCGGGCTGCTCGGCACCGAAGCCGCCGCGTTCTTCCCCACCGGGACCATGGCGCAGCAGGTCGCACTGCGCTGCTGGGCCGGGCGGACCGGCAGTCCGACGGTGGCGATCCATCCTCTGGCGCACCCCGAGGTGTGGGAACGGGATGCGCTCTCCATGGTCAGCGGGCTGCGCACGGTTCATCCGACGACCGAACCGCGGCTGCCGACGGCCGCGGAGGTACGGGATCTGGACGAGCCGTTCGGCACGCTGATGCTGGAGCTTCCGCTACGGGACGCGGGCTTCGTGCTGCCCTCGTGGGAGGAGTTGACCGCCGTCGTGGTGGCGGCGCGGGAACGTGAGGCAGTGGTGCACATCGACGGCGCGCGACTGTGGGAGTGCGCCCCGCACTTCAGGCGCGCGCTCCCGGAGATCGCCGCCCTCGCGGACAGCGCGTGTACGTCTCGTTCTACAAGTCGCTCGGCGGTCTGTCCGGGGCCGCGCTGGCCGGTCCGCAGAGCCTGGTCGACGAGTCGAAGGCCTGGCGGCACCGCTACGGCGGGCTTCCAGCAGTGGCCCGCGGCACTGGCGGCACTGGCCGGGCTGGATCGGGAACTGCCGCGCCTGCCGGAGTGCCCGGCCGTACCGCACACGCATCAGTTCCAGGTGTGGCTGCCTCACCCGGCCGAGGTCCTGAACGAGGCCGGGGTCCGGCAGGCGGAGGAGACCCGGACGACGCTCTTCCGGACCTGGGAGGACGCGGGCGTGCCCGGCCTGGCGAAGACCGAACTGACGGTCGCCGCGCCCGGTCTGGAGTGGACGGAAGCGGATGTCGCGGAGGCGGTCGCGGGGTTCCTGGAGCGAGTCGAACGGGTCGAACGAGCCGCAAGGGCAGAACGGGCCGAACGCGAGCGGCCCGAAGTGCCCGAAGGCGCCGAACCAGTGGAGCCGAAGTCGGGCGGCTGACCCGCCCTTCCCCCCGCCGAGCCGGGCGAAGCCGTGCGAGCGCCTGCTACGCGCCCCCGCTGCCCGCCCGTACGAGCCCCGTCTCGTACGCCAGCACCACCGCCTGCACCCGGTCCCTCAGGTTCAGCTTGGTCAGGATGCGGCCCACATGCGTCTTGACCGTGGCCTCGGAGAGGACGAGCTTCGCCGCGATCTCGCCGTTCGACAGGCCCTGCGCGACCAGCAGCAGAACCTCACGTTCCCGGTCGGTCAGCCGCTTCAGCTCGGTGTGCCCCGGTTCGGTGCCGGCGCTCGGCAGCATCGGGCCGAAGCGGTCCAGGAGGCGGCGGGTGGTGCTCGGCGCGACGACCGCGTCACCACTGTGCACGGCGCGGATCGCGGTCAGCAGCTCGGCCGGCGGCACGTCCTTGAGCATGAAGCCGCTCGCGCCGACCTTCAGCGCGGAGAAGGCGTACTCGTCGAGGTCGAAGGTCGTCAGGATCAGTACCCTCGGGGCCTCTTCCCTCTCGCATATGCGGCGGGTCGTCTCCACCCCGTCCATCCGCGGCATCCGCACGTCCATGAGGACCACATCGACATCTGTCGTGCGCAACACCTCAAGGGCCTCCACGCCCTCCCCGGCCTCCGCCACGACCTCCATGTCCGGCTGCGCCTGCAGCACCATGCGGAACCCGGTGCGGAGCAGCACCTGGTCGTCGACGAGCATCACGCGGATCGACATCTGCGGTGTTCCCTTTCGTCGCTGTGCTGGATGGTACGGCCGCCGGCGCCGATCCGGGGCGGGTCCTCGGCAGGGGTTCAGCCGACCGGTCTGAGCGGCAGCACCGCGCTGATCCGGAAGCCGCCGCCGGGCCGCGGCCCCGTGGCGAGCCGGCCGCCGACCATACCCACCCGCTCGCGCATACCGATCAGTCCGTGGCCGAGGCCGTCCGCGCCGCCGTCCTCGTACAGCTCGTGCTGCGCCCCGCGCCCGTCGTCCTCGACGAGCAGATCGAGCTCGGCGTCGCCGTAGGTGAGACGGACGGTCGCGCCGGCCTCCGGGCCGCCGTGCTTACGGGTGTTGGTGAGCGCCTCCTGCACGATGCGGTACGCCGTCAGCTCCACGCCGCTGGGCAGCGGGCGCGGGCTGCCCTGGACTTTGAAGTCCACGGTGAGGCCCGCCCCGCGCACCTGCTCGATGAGGTCGTCGAGCTGGCCGACATCCGGCTGCGGCACATAGTCGCTGCCTTCCCCGGGTTCGCCGGTGCGCAGCACGCCGAGCAGCCGGCGCATCTCGGCGAGGGCCTGGCGACCGGTGCCGGAGATCGTCTCCAGGGCCTGCTTGGCCTGGTCCGGGGCGGCGTCCAGAACGTACGCGGCGCCGTCCGCCTGCACGACCATCACCGACACGTTGTGCGCGACCACGTCGTGCAGCTCGCGCGCTATCCGCGCCCGCTCCGCGGCGACCGCCATCTTGGACTGCGCCTCGCGCTCCTTCTCCAGACGGGCGGCGCGCTCCTCCAGCTGGGCGTAGTAGGCGCGGCGGGTACGGAGCGAGTCGCCGAGCACCCACGCCAGGGCGAAGGGCACGGTCATGAAGACCGTGACGACGAAGTTCTGCCAGCCCGTCTGGTAATTGTCCGACCAGCGGATATTGGCGATGGCGGGAGCGGCGAGGCCGCCGGCCAGCGCGAACCGGGAGGACCACAGGGCGCCGTTCGCCGCCGCGGTGTAGATGATCACCAGCATGGCGAAGTCGGCAGGGTTCTGCGGAACGTTCGTGACCAGCTGAAGCAGGCCCACGCCGGCCGCCAGCAGCAGCATCTTCTCCGGAGCGCGGCGGCGCAGGGCGAGCACGGTGCACAGCGCGAGCGTGACGAAGACCGCCCAGATCCGCTCCTCGCGGATGAGGGTGTCCGAGACGAGCCACAAGCCGCTGAACCCGAGGAGCATGACGGCCCAGAAGCTGTCGACCCCTGTCGGGTGCCTGCGGAGAAAATCATAGAGGCGCTGCACGTAACCCAGCGTAAGCAGGTGGAGTACGTGCCGGGGTCAACCGGAGGGTCGAACCTTGCGGCTTCCGCGTACTCCGCAAGGTGGATGGGGGCGGCACAAGGACCCGCCCGTACCGTGGTGGCGTGGTGAGCGAAGCAGGGCAGTGGCGCGGGTGGCGGGCGGCCGCGGAAGAGGCGCTGTACGGACCGGACGGCTTCTTCGTACGGGAGCGCCCCGCGAGCCATTTCCGCACGTCGGTGCATGCTTCCCCGCTCTTCGCCTCGGCCGTCGCCGAGCTGCTGCGGCGGGTGGACGACGCCCTGGGGCGTCCGGAACGGCTGGCGCTGGTGGACGTGGGCGCGGGGCGCGGCGAACTGCTGACGGGTGTCCTCGCCGCACTGGCGGATCCGCCCCCGGGCGCGGACCCGTGCCCCGGGGCGGGCCCGTCCGCCGGCGCCGGCCCGTCCCCGGCCGCGGGTCCGTCTCCGGGCGGGGGCCCGGTGCCTGCCGCCGGCCCGTCCCCGGGCGCGGTCCAGCCACCTGAAGCCGGTCTGTCCCGGGTCGCAGGTCCGCCCGCCGGTGGCCCATCCCCGGAATCAGGCCCAGTGCTTGGTCGCTCCGGCTCCGGCTCCGGCTCCGGCTCCGGCTCCGGCTCCGGCTCCGGCTCCGGGCAGGATCATCCCGGACACGTCCGCCCCGCCCTCATCGAGCGGCTGCAGGTGTACGCCGTCGAGCGCGCGGCACGTCCCGAAGGACTCGACGAGCGCATCGAGTGGCTCCCCTCGCTGCCGGAGCCGGGGTCGGTCACAGGACTGGTCTTCGCCAACGAGTGGCTGGACAACGTACCGGTGGCCGTGGCCGAGACCGACGCTGCGGGCGAGCCGCGCGAGGTCCTGGTCGCCGCGGACGGGACGGAGCGGCTCGGCGACCGCGTGAACGGCGCCGACGCGGACTGGCTCGACCGGTGGTGGCCGCTGGGCGGCGAGCCGGGCCTGCGCGCGGAGATCGGCCACCCGCGGGACGCCGCCTGGGCGCGAGCCGTACGGTCCCTCGACCGCGGCCTCGCGGTGGCCGTCGACTACGCACACGGATGCTCGGACCGGCCGCCGTTCGGCACGCTGGCCGGCTTCCGGGACGGGCGGGAGGTACGGCCGTCGCCGGACGGGTCCTGCGACATCACCGCGCACGTGGCACTGGACGCGTGCGCGGCCGCGGGCGCGGAGGCGGACGCGGGGCTCGACGCGGAAGCAGGCGCAGGGTTCGACGCGGACGCGGACGCAGGCGCCGGGTTCGACGCGGTCGGGTCCCTGACGGACGGGCGGCAGGCAGACAGGTCCGGAACAGCCGATCACATCAGCGGCACGCGCGCGTGCGCAGACAGGTCCGGAGCAAGCGGGTCCCGACCGGGCGGCCCCACCGATACAGGCAGATCCGGAACGGCCGGTCAGCCCGGGGACGCACGCGCCTGCGGGCCGTACGAGACGCCCCATCGCCTGGCACCGGCTCTCCTGACCCAGCGGGACGCGCTCCGCGCCCTCGGCGTGACCGGCCGCCGTCCCGCACTCGCCCTGGCGTCGAGCGACCCGGCTGCGTATGTGCGTGCGCTGGGCTCGGCGGGCGAGGCGGCCGAACTGACCGACCCAGCCGGGCTGGGCGCCTTCGGCTGGTTGCTCCAGCCGAAGGGCATACAGCCGACCGGCCTCCCCGGCCTCGGCACCGCACTCGGGGAGTAGGAGCGGCCCTGGAGCGAGCCCCCGAGGACGCGGGCCAACCGTCCTAACCGCCCTGACCGCCCTGACCGCCCGTCAGCCAGCGGTCCGGAAGCGCGTCCCTGCGGCCCGTACGGGAGCGGTCCGCCTGAGCCCTGGTGATCGTCACGGCTTCGGACACATCGCGGAGGCGGGCTGTGACCGTTTTGTTGGCCCCGGTGTCCACATGGACGTCCGCGACGCCCCGTCGTCGCTCCCAAGGGCCCTGCGACCGCCGAATGCTCTGCACCTTCGCGTGCGGAACGAGGGCCAGGGAGCGGCAGAACACCCCTTGGCCCGCGGCGAAGACCTGGTCGTCCGCCGTGAACCCGTAGCTCCGCCACCACAGCGGCACGCACCAGCGGGCCCGCCGCGGCGATGCTTCCAGCGCCGCCGTCACCGCGCGCAGGTCGACGCCCGGCAGGACCCGGCCGATGACCTCTTCCGCGACGGCCCGTTCGGCGACCGGCAGCAGCACGCTGTTCTCGGAACCGGCCACGTCCAGCTCGACACGGACCCAGCCGCGCCGCCGCCACAGCAGCGGCTCGACGATCCGTACGGTCTGCACCCGCCCCGGCGGGACGGTCTCGTGCTCGCGGTCGAGCAGCCCATGGTCGAGCCGCAGCCCGTCCGGGGACTCCCCGACCGTCCAGTCGTACTCCGAGATGTAACGGCCGCCGCTGTTCGCCCATACCCCGCCGAGGAAGGGCAGCGCCGTCGCGATCGCCGCCCACAGGCTGTCGCTCAGCCACCACACCACCGGCGGGGCGACGACCGCCGCCACCAGAGCCAGCCAAGAGCTCGTCATCAGGAGCAGCGACAGGGCAAGGGTCTTGGGGTCGACCCGCACCAACTGCCGTACGGGCGCCTCTCCCGCCTCCCGCACCGCCTGCGGCGCGATGCCCGCGGCTCGCGCCAGCAGCTCCGCGCGCAGCGCCCGCGCCTCCCCCTCGCTCAGGAAGGCCAGCTCGTCCTTGGCGTCCGCGCCGATGACATCGAGCTTGAGCTTGGCGACGCCGAGGAAGCGGGCCAGCAGCGGCTGGGTGACGTCCACGGCCTGGATGCGGTCCAGCCGGATGTGCGCTGCGCGCCGGAAGATCAGCCCGGTACGAATGCGCAGTTCGGTGTCGGTGACCGCGTAGTGAGTGAACCACCAGGACAGAAAGCCGTACGCGCAGGCAACCGGGACGAGCGCGGCGAGGCCCAGCAGCGCGACCTCCACGGTCAGTTCCGTGGCCCACCGCCGCGCCCGGTCCAGGTCGTGGGCCGCGACGCCGGCGGTTACGGCGATCGGCGCCCAGGCGCGGCGCAGTGGGGTGACGGGGTGAAGCCGCCGCTCCACCCCGTCCGGTACCTCCGTGACATCCCGCGCAGCTCCAGCATCCCGCGTCGCGTCCGCCGCATCCGGCGCGTCCGCCCCGTCCCGAGCGTCTGCCCCGTCCCGAGCGTCTGCCGCCTCCAGCGCCTCCGCCGCGTCCCGCGCCTCGCTCACAGTCCCGCCGATCGGGCCTGGCCGAGCTCCGTGAGGCGTTCACGCAGCCGCGCCGCCTCCTCGGGAGGCAGGCCCGGGATCCGGGCGTCGCTCGCCGCGGCCGCGGTGTGCAGTTGGAGGCTCGCGAGGCCGAAGCGCCGCTCCAACGGTCCGGAGGTGACCTCGACGAGTTGCATCCGCCCGTACGGCACCACGGTCTGCTCCCGCCACAGCACCCCGCGGCTGAGCAGCAGGTCGTCGGCGCGCTCTGCGTACCGCCAGGAACGCCAGTTCCGCTCCAGCAGCCGCCAGCCCCAGCCGGTGAGCCCCAGCAGCGGGGCGGCGGCGAGCGCGGCCCAAACCGGCCCGGCCAAGGGCCACAGCACCGCCACTGCCACCGCCGCGAGCGTCGGCAGCGTGCTCACGAGGATCAGCCGCCGCATCCGCAGCAGCCCCCCGGGCAGCCCGGTCCAGCCCGTATCGGAATCGGCATCGATAGCCGTAGCTGTGGCTGTGGCCGTGGCCGTAGCCGTAGCTGTGGCCGTGGCCGGACCGGTATCCGTGGCAGTGTCCGTGTCCCTGTCCGCTTGCCCGCCGGTGTCCCCCACCGCGTCTCTGTCCGTGTCTCTGTCCGTCTCCGGCTCAGGCCCCGTCCCCGTATCCATGCCCCCAGCGTATGCGGACGCGGCAGCTGCGAGACTGTCCCTATGACGGAGACGACGGTCGGGGTCGGCGGTGCGGCGGAGAGCACGGACATGGTGCTCAACATCGGCCCGCAGCACCCCTCCACGCATGGTGTGCTGCGACTGCGGCTCGTGCTCGACGGCGAGCGGATCCAGCACGCCGAGCCAGTGATCGGCTATATGCACCGGGGCGCGGAGAAGCTGTTCGAGGCGCGCGACTACCGGCAGATCATCATGCTCGCCAACCGCCACGACTGGCTGTCGGCCTTCTCCAACGAACTCGGCGTCGTGCTCGCCGTCGAGCGGATGCTCGGCATGGAGGTCCCGGAGCGCGCCGTATGGACGCGCACGCTGCTCGCCGAGCTGAACCGGGTGCTCAACCACCTGATGTTCCTCGGCTCATACCCGCTCGAACTGGGCGGAATCACCCCGATCTTCCATGCGTTCACCGAGCGCGAGAAGCTCCAGCACATCATGGAGGAGGTCTCCGGCGGCCGGATGCATTACATGTTCAACCGGGTCGGCGGGCTGAAGGAGGACCTTCCGGCGGGCTGGCTCGGCCGGGCGCGGGAAGCGGTGTCCGAGGTCCGGACCCGGATGGACGTGTACGACCGGCTGGTCCTCGGCAACGAGATCTTCCGGGGGCGGACGCGCGGGGTCGGCGTGCTGTCGCCGGAGGCCGTGCACGCCTACGGCGTGAGCGGCCCGATCGCCCGCGCCTCGGGCGTCGACTTCGACCTGCGGCGCGACGAGCCCTACCTCGCGTACGGGGAACTGCAGGACGTACTCCAGGTGGTCACCCGGACCGAGGGCGACTGCCTGGCCCGCTTCGAGTGCCTGCTGGACCAGGCGCACAACGCCCTGGACCTCGCGGACGCCTGCCTGGACCGGATCGCGGAGCTGCCGCAGGGGCCGATCAACCAGCGGCTGCCGAAGGTGCTGAAGGCGCCGGAGGGCCACACCTACGCGTGGACCGAGAACCCGCTCGGCATCAACGGCTACTACCTGGTGTCCAAGGGCGAGAAGACTCCGTACCGGCTGAAACTGCGCTCGGCCTCGTACAACAACATCCAGGCGCTGACGGTGCTGCTGCCGGGCACACTGGTCGCGGACATGGTCGCGATCCTCGGCTCGCTGTTCTTCGTCGTCGGGGACATCGACAAATAGCGACAAGTAGCCGAACGGTATTTCGTCGGGAGCCCGGCCCGCCATGGGCTCCTCGCCCCGCATCCCACGGACATACGCGCACGGGCGCTACGGGTCCTACGAGGAGTGGGCCCGCAGCTCCCGGACGTCGATCTGCTCCGTCTCGTCGTGTGCGGTGAGGTCGATGACCTCACCCGTCACGTCCGCCTCGTGCTCGGCGAGGACTTCAGGCCCGACGACATCGGCCAGGTCCTCGTCCTCGTCCGTCACAGCCGCGTCCGTAACCGCCGCGTCCGTAGCAGCCGAGTGGTCAGGCGAGTCGTCGTCCGCGCCCGGGCCGGACGCGGACGACTCGGGGCCGCCCGCCCCCGCAGCCTGCGTGCCGAAGAAGTCGAAGCGTCCCTCGTGCCGGGAGAGGGAGCGGCGCGTCGGCGTGTACGGCACGACGGCGGCGGCAATCGGCACGGAGTGGTGCTCGTTGGCAGGCGGCGGGGTGCGCTTCCCCGTCCCGGCCGCGCTGCCGGATGCGCTCCCGGCCGTGCTGCCCGTCGCGCTCCCCGTCGTTGCGTCGTCGGTGGCGACCGTTCGAGAGGGGGCACCCTTCTCGGCGGCCGCCTTGTGCTTCCCCTGCGGCTGCTCCGCCTCCCGTTCCGCGAGATCGCGGCGACGGGCGGCCTGAACCGTTCTCTGCGCCTGCTGCCGGGCTCGGTTGCGGATCAGCTCGGTGAGCGCCTTGTCCGCTTTGATGTACGTACTCGGCGTCGGCGCCCCGTTCGCGTCGAGACCATCCGCCGTGGCGGGCAGGGCCTTTGCGGGAGCGGCAGCCTCCAGGGCGAGCAGCCGGCGGCCTTCGAGGGCGCTGGCACGCTCGGTCTCGGCGGTGGCGTACCGGCGGAGCAGCTCGGCGTGTTCGCCGCGCAGCCGCGCGAGTTCACCGCGCTTGGCGCGCAGCCGGGCCTCCAGCGCGGAGCGCAGCTCGCGCGACTCCTCGACGTCCGTCTCGAGCTCGGCAATCCGCTCGTCGGTGCGCCATTCGTCGCGAATGCGCGCGGTGGCGAGTTCGGCGACGCGCTTGCCGGCGGCGCGGTCCCAGGAACGCATCAGGAACGCGCCGACGACAGCGGCGGCGGCCGCGGCCGCTACCAGTACGCGGAGCCCCACCGGATCGCCCAACAGCCAGGCACCGGCAGCGCAGGAGAGTGAAGCACCGGCGACCGCCGCGGGGGGAAGAAGCCTGTGCAAGGGTGGTGAATGGCGGTGGCGTCCACGTGGCATGGCCAGAAACCTACCGTGCGTCCGGTACGCATGGGGACCCACCCGCCAATCTGTTTTCGGCCGGTTACTTCCCCAGCAATCCCTTCGACTCCAAGTACTCCTTGGCGACATCCGCGGGCTTCTGCCGTTCCGCGTCGACCTTGCGGTTCAGCTCGATCAGATCGTCGGTCGTCAGAGCCTTGGTGAGCTTGCCGAGAGCCGATTCGACGTCCTTGCCCCCGGCCTTGTCGGGGTTCACCACGGGCAGCACATTGTCGGCGTTCTGCAGGTTCTTGTCGTCCTCCAGCAGCACCAGCCCGAAGTCCTTGAGCGTGGCGTCGGTGGTCGTGGTCAGCACGAGTTGGTCCGTACCGTCCTTGACCGCCTGCTTGGCGGGCGTGGTGCCGACGCCCTTGGGGTCGACCCCGGTGATGTCGATGCCGTACGTCTTCTCGAGACCCGGCCGGCAGAACGGCCGGATATCGCACTCGTCACCGGCCGCGAGTTTGATCTTCTGCTCCGACTTCCCCAGGTCGGAGAGGGTTTTGAGCTGGTGCTTCGCAGCGAATTCCTTGCTCACCGCGAAGGCGTTCTGATCGACCGCCTCGCCGGCGGGGAGGACCTTGAGGCCCTTGGGCTCGGCGAGCTTCTTCAGCTCGTCGACCGTCTTGGCTACGTCACTGGACGCGACGGGAGCCGCCTTCGGCCCGTTCTTCTTGCCGTTGAGGAATTCAGCAAGCGTAGCCGCGTATTCCGGTACGACGTCGATCTGGCCCTTCTCCAGCGCCGGTTCGTAGAGCTCGCGGTTCTCCAGCTCCTTGATACTCGTGCCGTATCCGGCGTCGGAGAGCACCTGGGAATAGAGCTGGGCCAGGAGAGCCGACTCGGTGAATCCGGCGGAACCGACCACCAGCGAGCCCTTCTTGCCCTCGCCGCCCGCCGAGTTCGAGCCACCTTCCTTGTTCTCCAGGCTCTCGCCGCCGCACCCGGCCAGCGTCGCCGTCAGCGAGGCCACGGCCATGGCCGCGCCCGCCGCCCGAATTCCACGCGTCGCACGCGGGGTCCTGCTCATGGGATCACCATCCAACTGATCGTTTCTCAAACAGCCTTGACCGCGGCGACGGGCTGCCGCCGCCTCATCGGGTCGAACAGCCACTGCGCCAGCGCCAGCAGCGCCTCGACCAGCAGGGCCAGCGCGGCGACCAGGATCGCCCCGGCCACCACCTGCGGAGTGTTGTACGTGTTGAAGCCCGCGGTGATGACCCGGCCCAGGCCGCCGCCGCCCGGCAGCGCGGCGAGCGTGGCTGTCGCGACCACCTGCACCGCCGCCGACCGCACACCGGTCATGATCAGGGCGAAGGCCAGCGGGAGTTCGACCCGGGCCAGCAGTTGCACCCCGGACATCCCCATACCGCGCGCCGCCTCCACGACATCCCGGTCCGCCTCACGCATCCCCACATACGCGTTCGTCAGCAGCGGCGGCACAGCGAACAGCACCAGGGCAATGATCGTCGGCAGTTCGCCCTGCTTGCCCAGCGGGGTGAGCGTCAGCAGCACCAGCACCGCGAAGGTGGGCACCGCGCGACCGGCGTTGGAGATGTTCACCGCCAGCGCCCCGCCCTTGCCGACATGGCCGAGCAGGAGGGCGACCGGCAGAGCGATGAGGCAGGCCAGCGCGAGGCACACCGCCGTCAGATGGACATGCTCGCCCAGCCGGTGCAGTGCACCGCTCTCGCCCGCCCAGTTGGCGCCCGTGGCCAGCCATGTCCAGGCGTCCGCTATCGCACCCACCGGCTCAGCCCGCCCCCGCCGTACGTATGCGGGCGAAGGCGCGCCCGGAGGTGCGCCGACGACCGCGCGTCCAGGGCGTCAGCAGCCGCTGTACGCCCAGCAGCAGCACATCGGCCAGCACGGCCAGCGCCACACAGAGCACCGAGGCCGTCAGCACCTGCGCCTTGAAGAAGCTCCCCATGCCGTCGTAGATCAGATTCCCCAGTCCCCCGTACCCGACGATCGCGCCGACCGTGGTCAGCGAGACGGTGGAGACGGTGGCGATCCGCGCGCCCGCCATCAGCGCGGGAAGGGCGAGCGGCAGTTCCACCCCGAACAGCAGCCGGCCCGGCCCGTAACCCATCCCCCGCGCGGCTTCCCGCGCTTCCTCCGGTACCGCCTGCAGGCCCGCCAGGATGTTCCGTACGAGCACGGTCAGCGAGTAGAGCACCAGACCGGTCACCACGACCGAGGCCGAGACCCCGAACACCGGCATCAGCAGGGCGAACATCGCCAGCGACGGCACGGTGTAGAGAACTGTCGTCAGCCCGAGCACCGGCCCCGCGAAGCGGCGCCGCCGGGCGAGCAGCGCCAGCGGGAAAGCGATCAGCAGGCCTATGACCACGGATGCGACCGTGATCCCGACATGCTGGACGGTCGCGTCCAGCAGCTCCTGGCTGCGCGTGCGGACGTACGTGCCGCAAATCCAGTCGTTCGCTTCCAAGCAGTTTTTGCTGCTCACGCCCGTCCCCCCTCTCCCGTTGCGCCTGGGTGCTTCAATGCCTGGCGACCCTATCCCCGAGGACTGACAACCGGTGAGGACTGCCACAGCGCGGCAATACGTTCTTCACAAGAATCGGGCCTGTATCGGCCACAATGGGATGCCATGATCCGCTTCGAGCACGTCACCAAGCGCTACGCCGACGGCACCACCGCCGTCGACGACCTGTCCTTCGAGGTCGCGGAGGGCGAGCTGGTCACGCTCGTCGGACCGTCCGGCTGCGGCAAGACCACCACCATGAAGATGGTGAACCGGCTGATCGAACCCACGTCGGGGCGCATTCTGCTGGACGGCGAGGACATCTCCGCCATCGACCCGGTGAAGCTGCGCCGCCGTATCGGCTACGTCATCCAGCAGGTCGGCCTCTTCCCGCACAAAACGGTCCTCGAGAACACCGCGACCGTGCCGCATCTGCTGGGCTGGCAGCGGAAGAAGGGCCGGGACCGGGCGGCCGAACTGCTCGACCTGGTCGGCCTCGACCCCTCGGTCTACGGCAACCGCTACCCCGACCAGCTCTCGGGCGGCCAGCGGCAGCGGGTGGGCGTCGCGCGTGCGCTGGCCGCGGACCCGCCGGTGCTGCTCATGGACGAGCCGTTCGGCGCGGTCGACCCGGTCGTCCGCGAACACCTCCAGAACGAGTTCCTGAAGCTCCAGGCGACCGTGCGGAAGACCGTGTTGTTCGTCACGCACGACATCGAGGAGGCGGTCCGGCTCGGTGACCGCATCGCGGTGTACGGGCAGGGCCGCATCGAGCAGTTCGACCCCCCGGCGGCGGTGCTGGGCGCGCCCGCGACGCCGTACGTGGCCGACTTCGTCGGCGCCGACCGGGGCCTGAAGCGCCTGTCGGTGACGACGATCGAGCCGGGTGACCTGGAGCAGCCCCCGGTGGTCCATCTCGACGACCCGCTGCGCGAGGTGGCCTCCCGGCTGACGGCCGACGGCGCGCGCTGGGCCGTCGTCCTCGACGACGCGGACACCCTCCACGGCTGGCTGTCGGCCGACTCGGCGGCAGCGGACACCCGGGGGACGGTACGGACCCACGCCCGCCGCATGGAGGCGTGGCTGCCGGTCGGCTCCTCCCTCAAACACGCGTTCAGCACGATGCTCCAGCACGACGCGGGCTGGATCGCGGTCCTGGAGGGCGACCGCTTCCTCGGCGTCCTCACCCCGGCGCGCCTCCACGCGGCCCTCCGCCGCTCCATCGACGCCGACGCGAACGCGATCGCGAGGGAGGACGTGGACCTCGAGACGGTCTCCGGTGCCTAGCCCCCGCCGGCGAGCCGCTCCGTCGCGGCTGCGGGCGGCCGCTCAGCTATGGCCGCGGGGAGGCTCCATCGCGGCTGGGGGCCGCCGTCGGTGACGGCCGGGGAGGCTGCTCAGCGGCGGCCGCAGCCGGCTGCTGCGCATCGGCCGGGACGGCTGCTCCGTCGCGGTAGCGGGAGCGCAGTGCGGGGCTGATCGACCCCGGGACCGCAGTCCGTGCAGGAGCGGTCACGCCGGGGCGGCGTTGGACTTGTTCTCGTCCTCGTCCTCCGGGAGGCGGCAGACCCGCTCCAGGAAAAGCGCCGCGACGACCACGCAGATGCCCGCGACCACCGAGAGACCCGAGTAGATCGCCTGGTCCCGGCGGGCGGCCGCGTCCAGACCGGCCGTGAGCAGAAAGACGAAGGTGCCGCCGTACATTCCGGACACCAGCGCCGCGACCAGCGCGCTGGCCTGGCCGAAAACCACCGCCCGGGCGGCCACGAGCGGGTCCACGCCCTTCGCCTCGGGCCGCCGCTCCCGCTGAGCCTTCAACCGGGCGCGCAGGGACAGCGCCGTCGCCGCCAGCACCGCCGCGATCGCCGCCAGCACGATCGGCGCCGCCACCGGCACTCTCGGCAGCGTGCCGAAGGTGTCCCACAGCCGGGCCCCGGCCCAGGACAGCACCCCGGCGACGCCGAACAGCCCGAACAGCACCCTGACCCGCAGCTGCTTCACTGACCCCTCTTCTCGCGATGGCGTCCCTGCCCCTGCCGGACCCGCCCAAGCCGGACGATCCGCACCAAGGAGCCTAACGACTATTCAGGGAGGCGGAGTTCCAGGTCCGAGCGCGGCTCCACGCCCGTGCGCCCCACCCCGTCCAGCAGTTCGACGACCGCCCCGTGCCCCGGCACCTCGGCCTGCGGATCCACGTCGTGCCACGGCACGAGCACGAAGGCGCGCTCGTGCACCCGCGGGTGCGGCAGAGTCAGCACCGGGTCGTCGGAGACCACGTCCTGGTACGCCACGATGTCGACATCGATCGTCCGCGGCCCCCACCGTTCGTCCCGTACGCGCTCGAAGGCCTCCTCGATCGCATGCCCGCGCTCGAGCAGCGAGGACGGCGGGAGCGTCGTCTTGACCAGCACCACAGCGTTGAAATACGCGGGCTGCGAGCCGGGGTCGACGCCCCACGGCTGCGTCTCGTAGACCGGCGACACCGCCTTGACCCGCAGGCCCGGGGTGTCCTCCAGCGCGTCCACCGCACCCTGGATGGTCTCCAGCCTGTTGCCCAGATTGCTGCCCAGCGAGATCACGGCACGTTTGGGGTTGCTGAGCGTCACATCGGCCGCGTCCACCTGCTCGACCACAGAGGCGGGTACGGGCTGCACGGTCGGGTCGCTGGTGCTCATACTCGGCTCCGGGTGATGGTGATGGTCACGTCCTCGAAGGGCACGGTGATGGGGGCATCCGGCTTGTGCACGACGACCTCGACCTCCCGCACGACGTCGTGCTTCAGACACTGCTGGGCGATGCGCTCGGCGAGGGTTTCGATCAGGTCGACCGGCTCGCCCTCGACCACGTCCACCACCTCCTCCGCCACCACGCCGTAGTGCACGGTCTTCGCGAGATCGTCGTCCGCCGCCGCGGGGCGGGTGTCCAGGCCCAGCACCAGGTCGACGACGAAGGTCTGGCCTTCCTCGCGCTCCTGGGGAAACACCCCGTGATGTCCACGGGCCTTCAGGCCGCGCAGCGCGACACGGTCCACACGAATCACTCCTGCTGGTCGTCGGGTCTCGGGCGCACACACCACCCTGCGGCCTGCATACCACTCGCATCGAATCTACCCGCGAGCACCGACAACTCTCGCCCACGGGGGCTATGGACACTCGCCCGCCGGGCTGCTAGGCAGGCTCGGGCCGTGCTTGCCCATCGCCTTCTGCCACACCCCTACCCGACTCGTACCCGACTCGAACGAGTGGAGGGCCGAATGACGCTTGCACCAGGGGCCGGAGGGTCAGTGACCGGAGGGCTCCCCGCTCTGTCCCTCGCCCTCGCCATCCTCCTCCTCGGTGTCCGCGAGCACCGGCGAACCGTGATGTGACCACACCTTCCAGCCGCCGGGTGTGCGCCGAAACACATTCGTCGCCACGACCAGCTGGCCGACCAGCGGGCCCAGCGCGCCGTCCTCCTCCGCGGGCCCGCCGCTGAGGATGTTCTCGGTGCAGGTCACCAGCGCGGTGTCGTCCTCGACCGAGACCTCGACATCGGTCAGGAAGAACTGGATGTAGTCGGTGTTCGCCATGATCAGGGCGTACGAGCGCAGCACCTCGCTGTGTCCGCGGAGCACCGGCCAGCCGGGGTGGACACAGCTGACATCGCCCTCCAGCCACATCTCGGACAGTGACTCGAAGTCACCCTGCTCCATCGCCTCGTAGAGCGCGGTGTTGGCCAGTTCGACCTGCTCACGGTCCGTACGGGCCGCGCTCACACCGCCCCCTCGACGGCGCGCGCGACGCGTACCGCGTCCGCCGTCGGCCGCACCTCGTGCACCCGTACCGCCCAGGCGCCCTCGCGGGCCGCGATGGCCGAGACGGCGGCCGTCGCCGCGTCCCGCTCCCGGGCAGGCGGCGGGCTGCCCTCGTCCCCCGCGAGCACCCGCCCCAGGAAACGCTTGCGCGAGGCGGCTACCAGCAACGGGCGCTCCAAACCATGCAATTCACTCAAATGGGCCAGCAGCGTCAGATCGTGCTCGGCCTGCTTCGCGAAGCCGAGTCCGGGGTCGATCACGATCCGCTCCGGATCGACACCCCCGGCGACCACCGCGTCCATCCGGTCCCGCAGCTCGGCCACGACCTCCGCGACCACGTCCCCGTAGACCGCGCGGTTGTTCATGTCCGCGCTGAACCCGCGCCAGTGCATCACCACGAACGGCACCCCCGCCGCGGCCACCACCGGCACCATCGCGGGGTCCGCGAGGCCGCCGCTCACATCGTTGACCAGCACGGCCCCGGCGGAGACGGCATGCTCGGCGACGGAGGCGCGCATGGTGTCGACGGACACCACGACCCCCTCGGAGGCCAGGCCGCGGACGACCGGGATCACCCGGCGCAGTTCCTCGTCCTCGTCGACCCGGGAGGCCCCGGGGCGGGTGGACTCACCGCCGACATCGACCAGATCGGCCCCGCCGGTGGCCAGATCCAGCCCCCTTTTGACCGCCGCGCCGGTGTCGAACCAGCGGCCGCCGTCCGAGAACGAATCGGGCGTGACATTCACCACACCCATCACCGCACAGCGGTCCCACTGCGGAAGGCCAGCCACCCGGCCGCGCAACGTACTCATGCCCCAAGCCTAGGCCTCGCAGGCCGGGCCGGTCCCCGCCGGGGCTGGCGTCGACCGGGCCAGGCGCCCCCGGTGCCCACCAGGCGGCCGCTCCTGCCGCGGCCGGGAGTCCGCAGGACGATGACGAGGATGACTCAGCGCCGACGGCCACCGGTCCGCCCGGCAGTCCCGGCGGACCGCGCCGTACCCGTACCCGAGGAGACGCAAGGACGAGCCGGGCCGGCCGCGCCCCAGGGCTCCCGCGCCCCGTGAGGACTACGCCGCCTGCGGTTCGCGCTCGGCGGCCGCTCCCGCGGGGAGGTGTGCGCACGGTCGCGCCCGGCCCGCGCTGTCCCGACGGGCGAAAGGCCTCGGCAGACCCAGCGTGACGAAGCCCTCGGCCTGCATCGCCGCGAAGCCGATCCGCGGCAGGTCCCGGGTGTTCCGGAAGACCAGGAACCGCGGCTCCCAAGTCGGCCGGAACTTCGCGTTGAACTTGTACAGCGACTCGATCTGGAACCACCGCGACAGGAAGACCAGCAGTCCGCGCCATCCGCGCAGCACCGGACCGGCGCCCAGTCGCTCCCCGCGGGCCAGCGCCGACCGGAACATCGCGAAGTTCAGCGACACCCGGCTCACCCCGAGCCCGGGTGCGGCCTGCAGCGCGGTCACGATCAGCAGTTCGTTCATGCCCGGATCCGCCGAACGGTCACGCCGCATCAGCTCCAGCGACATCCCGTCCGTGCCCCATGGCACGAAGTGGAGAATCGCCTTCAGGTCGGCGTACGGGCCCGGCTCCGCGCCCTCGTCGGCCCGGTGCGCCGTGGCGATCACACAGTCCCCGTCCGCCGGGTCCCCGATCCGCCCGAGCGCCATCGAAAAGCCCCGCTCGGTGTCGGTCCCCCGCCAGTCGGCAGCCGCCCGCTGGATGCGCTCCAGCTCTTCCGTACAGAGGTCGGCGACCCGGCGCACCCGCGTCTCGTAGCCGTTCCGCTCGATCCGCTTCACCATCTGACGCACATTCCGCATGGCGCGCCCCGACAGCGAGAAGTCCGCGACAGCCACCACGGCCTCGTCGCCCAGCTCCAGCGCGTCCAGGCCGGTCTCCCGGGTCCACACCTCGCCGCCTGTCTCGCTGCACCCCATCACCGCCGGGGTCCAGGAGTGCAGCTGCGCCTGCTCCATGAACTTCTCGATGGCCCCGGGCCACGCCTCGACATCGCCGATCGGATCGCCGCTGGCGAGCATCACCCCGGAGACCACCCGGTAACAGACCGCCGCCTTGCCGCTGGGCGAGAAGACGACGCCCTTGTCCCGGCGCAGCGCGAAGTGGCCGAGCGAGTCCCGGCCGCCGTGCCGCTCCAACAGGCCGCGCAGCCGCGTCTCGTCCTCGTCGGTCAGCCGCGCGGCCGGATGCTCCGGCCGCAGCGCGAGATAGAGCGTGGTGACGGCGGTGAGCAGACCGAGCGCTCCCAGCGAGTAGCCGACGGTCCAGGAGACCCGGCCCGTGTAGTCGACCGGCCCCTCGAACCCGAAGAGCCCGTACAGCACATGCTGCAGCCGCTGGGTGAGGCCGGGCTCACCGACGACCCTCCCCGGGTGCGAGCTGACGATCACCATGCCCAGCCCGACGCTGCCCGAGCCGAGCAGAGCGAAGTTGACCGGCGCCTTCCAGCGGCTGCGCGGGTCCGGCAGCGCGGCGAACTCGCTGCGGTGGCGCAGCAGTAGTGCCAGCAGCGCGAGCGAGATCAGAGCGCCGCAGACGGAGTGCCGGTAGCCGAACTGGGCCACCGCTCCGGCCGGGAGCAGTACGACCGCCGCCGTCCAGGCCCGGCGCTTGCGCCGCTTGAGCCCGTGCGCGAGAAGCAGCAGCAGTACACCGGCGCAGATCGCCATCGCAGCCGCGAACGGGCCCAGGGCTCCGGGCAGCACCTCGGCGGCGGCGTGCATCCGGCTGTGCCGGAAACGCGGGAAGACGCCTGCGGCGACATCGAGGAGGCCCACCAACGTGCAGGCCGTGCCCACCAGTCCGGGCACTTTCTCGGGTCGCGGTCCGCGCGGTATCCGGCGCAACCAACCGCTGCGCACCGGAACCTCGTCGGACTTTTCGCTATCTATCCTGACAGACATCGCTTCCCGTAGTTCCGTCGAAGAATCATTTGCGGCCGCTGGTCGCACCATCCGGACAATTTGCGTCCTGTAGGACGCCGGTTCCCGGGTCAGGGTTCCATGCCGGACAGCTCATGAGCTCTCCAGGCAGAAACCTTCGGGAAACCGTTGGGAAACCATCACTGTCGCGACACGGATGCCCGGTCGCCCCTGCAGAAAGCCGTCCATGGGTCTCACCAGTAAGAAGGTCCTGCTGCTGGCCGTCGTCGTGGCGGTGCTGCTGTTCGCTCTGACCGTGTGGCTGTGGCCGCGGCTCGCGCGCCGCAGCCTGCCCGCGGTCCTGGGGAGGGTCGGCGTGCTGCTGGGGACCGAGCTGTCGCTCCTCGCGGCGGGCGGCCTGGCGGCCAACCTCTACTTCGGCTTCTACAGCTCATGGGCCGATCTGTTCGGCGCCGACCAGGACATGGGCGTCGTCGTGGAGCACGGCGACGGGACGAAGACCGCGCGGCAGCTCCAACTGCGCGGTACGCAGAAGGTAGGAGTCCAGGGCGGCGGCCACAGTCCGCGTACGGCCGGGCACATCCACAAGGTGCAGATCAACGGCGCGATAACGGGCATCGCGGCGCCCGCGTACGTCTATCTGCCGCCGCAGTACTTCCAGCCGGAGTACGCGGGCAGGAAGTTCCCGGCCGCCCTCGTGCTGACCGGCTTCCCCGGCACGGCGGAGAACCTGATCAGCCGCATGCAATACCCGCGGACGGCGGCCCGGCGCATCGAGGCGGGCACCATGCGGCCCACCGTCCTGGTCATGATGCGGCCGACGGTCGCACCGCCGCGGGACACCGAGTGCGTGGACGTTCCGGGCGGCCCGCAGGCCGAGACCTTCTTCACCAAGGACCTGCGCAAGGCCATCACGTCCCACTACCGGGTGGGCCGGCAGGCTCGTAGCTGGGGTGTCATCGGCAACTCCACGGGGGGCTACTGCGCGCTCAAGATGACCATGCGCCACCCCGGGGCCTTCTCCGCCGGCGCCGGTCTCTCGGCCACGTACGAGGCACCGCAGGACCGGGCCACCGGCGACCTGTTCGGCGGCAGCAAGAGGCTGGAGCAGGAGAACAACCTGATGTGGCGGCTCGACAACCGCCCGATGCCGCCGGTGTCCCTGCTGCTGGCCAGCAGCAGGAGGGGCGAGAGCAACTACAAGGACACCCGCGATTTCATAGCCAGGGCCCAGCCCCCGCTGAAGGTCTCATCGATGATCCTCGACAGCGGCGGGCACAACTTCAACACCTGGAACCGCGAGGTCCCCCCGGCCCTGGAGTGGCTCGCCAACCACCTCAGCGCGCCATGATCAGGCTCATCGCCTCGGACCGGGTGGCGGGGTCGCGAAGCTGACCGCGGACCGCGGACGTGGTGGTCTTCGCACCGGGCTTGCGGATACCGCGCATCGACATGCACATGTGCTCGCACTCGATGACGACGATCGCACCGCGCGGCTCCAGTATCTCCATCAGGGAGTCCGCGATCTGCGTGGTCAGCCGCTCCTGCACCTGCGGGCGCCGGGCGTAGACGTCGACGAGCCGGGCGAGCTTCGACAGCCCGGTGATCTTGCCGTCGGTGGACGGGATGTAGCCGACGTGCGCGACACCGTGGAACGGCACCAGATGGTGTTCACATGTGCTGTAGACCTCGATGTCCTTCACCAGGACCAACTCGTCGTGACCGAGGTCGAAGGTCGTCGTGAGCACATCCTGCGGCTCCTGCCAGAGACCGCCGAATATCTCCTTGTACGCACGCGCCACCCGGGCCGGAGTCTCCAGGAGGCCCTCGCGGTCCGGGTCCTCGCCGACCGCGATGAGGAGTTCACGAACGGCGTTCTCGGCCCGCTTCTCGTCGAACTCGCCGATCATGCGCCCGTCGTCCAGCGTCACCGGGTCGGTCATCTGTGCCTCGTTCCTCGTACATCCGGGCAGCACCGCAGAAAGCAGTGCCGCGCCCCCTCAGATTAGAACCCGAGGGGGCGCGGCATTCATTCCGGGGCCCGCACGGGCCCTCCAGTCAGCTGTCGGAGCTGGACTCGTCCGGGAGATCCACCTTGTCCGTCGAGACCTTGGTGGGGGCCGGGGCCGGGGCCGCGGGCTGGGCGCCGTTGGCCATGGTCAGCTCCTTGGGCGAGAGCACCGGGGGGCGGGAGGAGGGCGTACGGCGGGAGGAGCCGGTCCACGCCGGGCGGGCCGGGCGCTTCACGACCGTCGAGAAGACCTCGGCGAGCTCCTCCTTGTTGAGCGTCTCCTTCTCGAGCAGCGCGAGGACGAGGTTGTCGAGGACGTCGCGGTTCTCGACCAGGATCTCCCAGGCCTCGTTGTGCGCCGTCTCGATGAGCTTCTTGACCTCCTCGTCGACCAGCGCGGCGACCTCCTCGGAGTAGTCACGCTGGTGAGACATCTCACGGCCGAGGAAGGGCTCGGACTGGTCCGAACCGAACTTGATCGCCCCGAGCCGCTCGGTCATGCCGTACTGCGTGACCATCGCGCGAGCCGTGGTGGTCGCCTTCTCGATGTCGTTCGCGGCGCCCGTGGTCGGGTCGTGGAAGACCAGCTCCTCCGCCGCGCGGCCGCCCAGCATGTACGCGAGCTGGTCCAGCATCTCGTTGCGCGTGGTGGAGTACCTGTCCTCGTCCGGCAGGACCATCGTGTAGCCGAGCGCTCGACCGCGGGACAAGATCGTGATCTTGTGAACCGGGTCGCTGTTCGGAGAAGCCGCCGCGACCAGGGCGTGTCCGCCCTCGTGATACGCGGTGATCTTCTTCTCCTTGTCGCTCATGATCCGGGTCCGCTTCTGCGGGCCGGCCACGACACGGTCGATCGCCTCGTCCAGGAAGTGGTTGTTGATCAACTTCTTGTCGCTGCGCGCGGTGAGCAGCGCCGCCTCGTTGAGGACGTTCGACAGATCGGCACCGGTGAAGCCCGGGGTGCGACGGGCGACGGCGCCGAGGTCGACGTCCGGCGCGACCGGCTTGCCCTTCTGGTGGACCTTGAGGATCTCCAGACGGCCCTGCATGTCCGGACGGTCGACGGCGATCTGCCGGTCGAACCGGCCGGGGCGAAGCAGCGCCGGGTCGAGGATGTCGGGCCGGTTCGTGGCGGCGATCAGGATCACGCCGCCCTTCACATCGAAGCCGTCCATCTCGACGAGCAGCTGGTTCAGGGTCTGCTCACGCTCGTCGTGGCCGCCGCCGAGACCCGCACCACGGTGCCGGCCGACGGCGTCGATCTCGTCGACGAAGACGATCGCCGGGGCGTTGGCCTTGGCCTGCTCGAACAGGTCGCGGACCCGGGACGCACCGACACCGACGAACATCTCGACGAAGTCGGAACCGGAGATCGAGTAGAAGGGGACGCCCGCCTCGCCCGCGACGGCACGGGCGAGCAGCGTCTTGCCGGTGCCGGGCGGGCCGTAGAGCAGCACACCCTTGGGGATCTTGGCGCCGACGGCCTGGAACTTCGCCGGCTCCTGCAGGAACTCCTTGATCTCCTGGAGCTCCTCGACCGCCTCGTCCGTTCCCGCCACATCGGAGAACGTCGTCTTCGGGGTGTCCTTGGTGATCAGCTTGGCCTTGGACTTCCCGAAGTTCATGACTCGGGAGCCGCCGCCCTGCATCTGATTCATCAGGAACAGGAAGACCACGACGATGAGGACGAACGGCAGCAGGGAGAGCAGAACGCCGACGAAGGGGTTCTGCTTCGACGGCGACACGGTGTAGCCGTCGGGCAGCGAGCCCTTGTCGCTGTCGTTGGTCTGTGCCTGCAGTGTCTGGGCGAGCTGAGCGCCCTGATCACCGATATAGGTGGCCTGCAGCTTGTTGCTGCCCTCGACCTTCGTGCCGTCCTTGAGTTCGACCTTGATCTTGTTTTCGTCGCCTGTCGTCAGCTCGGCTGACTGGACCTGCTTGTCGGCGATCGACTTGACGACCTGGCCGGTGTCCACCGTCTTGTAGCCGCCGGACGAGCCGACGACCTGCATCAACACGACCACGGCAAGGACGGCCAGCACGATCCACATGACTGGCCCACGGAAGTAGCGCTTCACGTCCATCCATACGGGGCGCTGGCGCCCCGTCCCTCCTGCCACAGTGAGGCACGGCGACTCTCTGATGGAGCCGTCTGTGCATACGGTGTATTACTCGACCTTTAAAGACTGACCTTCGGACCGTACCCCAGCATTGTCCCCCGCCGCTGCCCAGGACGGTTAACAAAACCGCCTTCCCATGCTCCAACGGCGGGAAACCGCGAGGGGTTCCCGTGGCGGAACGCGGCGGTCGCCGGGGTCAGCCGCCGTAGACGTGCGGCGCCAGGGTGCCGACGAAAGGCAGGTTGCGGTACTTCTCGGCGTAGTCGAGACCGTAGCCGACCACGAACTCGTTGGGGATGTCGAAGCCGACGTACTTCACATCGATGGCGACCTTGGCGGCATCGGGTTTGCGCAGCAGCGCGCAGACGTTGAGCGAGGCCGGTCCGCGCGAGCTCAGGTTCGACAGCAGCCAGGACAGCGTCAGCCCGGAGTCGATGATGTCCTCGACGATCAGTACGTCCCGGCCCGCGATGTCGGTGTCGAGGTCCTTGAGGATCCGTACGACTCCGGAGGACTTGGTGCCCGCGCCGTACGAGGAAACCGCCATCCAGTCCATCGTGACCGGGGAGGACAGCGCTCGCGCGAGGTCCGCCATCACCATCACGGCACCCTTGAGCACACCGACGATCAGCAGGTTCTTGCCCGCGTATTCCGCGTCGATCTTCGCAGCCAGCTCAGCCAGCTTGGCGTCGATCTCTTCCTTGGTGATGAGCACCGACTGAAGATCGGTGCCCATGTCCTTGTCGTCCACCCGCGTCACTCTCGGTCGTCTCGGCCCGGCCGGGTGCGCACGGCTCACAGCCCGTACGGCCCTATGCGCGGCCGAAGGTTTCGGCTCAGTGCTCGGCGGCGGCCTCGTCGCGTCGCCGAATCACCAGACTGCCACACCGCCGTTGGACCTCGACCCGGCCGGGGAGGTTGATGACTCCTTGGCCGCGCCAGCCGGTGATCAGCCGGTCCACTTCCTCGATGTGTTTGGCGAACAGGGAGCCGGGCGGAGAGCCCGCGGCGATGGCCGCGCGGCGCAGCACGCGGCGGCGCACCGCGGACGGCAGTACGAAGAGTTTGGCGGTGTCCAGGGCGGCGAATCCGTCCCTGCCGTCCGCGGCGGGGTCCGCGAGCACGGTGCGCTCGACGTCGGCGGCCCAGGCGTCCAGCGCGTCGGCGTCGTCGCGGGACAGCTGGGCGGTCCGGGCGAGCGCCTCGATCACACCTTTGCCCAGGGACTTCTCCAGGGCGGGCAGCCCTTCGTGGCGGAGCCGGGAGCGGGTGTAGGACGGGTCGGTGTTGTGCGGGTCGTCCCAGACCGGCAGGGACTGGACCAGGCAGGCCTTACGGGCGGTCTGCCGGTCGAGATGGAGGAAGGGGCGCCGGTAGCGGCCGCCCGAGCCGGAGACGGCTGCCATGCCGGACAGCGAGCGCGTGCCGGAGCCGCGGGCGAGCCCGAGCAGGACGGTTTCCGCTTGGTCGTCGCGGGTGTGACCGAGGAGAACGGCGGCGGCGCCGTGCCGCTCGGCGGCGGCGTCCAGGGCGGCGTACCGGGCGTCCCGGGCGGCCGCCTCGGGGCCGCCCGCCCGTCCGACGCGCACCGGGATCGCCTCGACCGGGTCGAGGCGCAGGGCACCGAGCCGCGCGACGACCTCGGCCGCGCGCAGACCGGAACCGGGCTGGAGGCCGTGGTCGATCGTGACGCCACCGGCCCGGATGTTCAGCTTGGGGGCCTCGAAGGCGAGGGCCGAGGCGAGCGCCATGGAGTCGGCGCCGCCGCTGCAGGCGACGAGAACGAGCGGGCCGTCGTGCGGCGGCTCGCCACGAGACTGATCATTGAGAATGTCGTGAAGAACGCGGCGGACTGCCAGGCGTATCGCTGCGACCGCTGGATGGGGACCCATGTCTGGTTCCCTTCCTGTCATCGAGGGGGGCTCGGGGGCCTTCTGGGGCTCAGTCACTCGGTCACCGAATGTTCGGTCACGCTGAGTATGTAGATGGTGACAGAGACGAGCTGTTGCCCGAGCATTGCACGGCCTACCCGTGGGCCACGGTCCCTCGGAAGGGTGATTACACGGGCGCCCTTCTGCGGACGGACGCGCCGTTCTCGCGTCTCTGCCCTACGGTCCGCCCTCGGACTTGCTGTGCACCCGCGCGACCCAGTCCGCCGGTCTGGCGATCTCCGACTTGGTCGGGAGGGTGTTCGGGGAGGTCCAGACCCGGTTGAAGCCGGCCATGCCGACCTCCTCCACGACGGCCCTCACGAACCGCTCGCCGTCACGGTACTGCCGCAGTTTGGCGTCGAGGCCGAGCAGCTTGCGCAGGGCCTGGTCCAGCCGGCCCGCGCCGGTGGCCCGGCGCTTCTGGAACTTCTCCCGGATCTCGGCGACCGACGGCACCACCTGTGGGCCGACGCCGTCCATCACGTAGTCCGCGTGCCCCTCGAGCAGCGACATCACGGCGGTGAGGCGGGCCAGGATCTCGCGCTGCGCGGGAGTCTGGACCAGCTCGACGATGCTGCGGCCGCCGTCCTCCGCACCCTCCGGCCGGTTGCCGGACAGGGATTGGACGGCCTCGCGGAGGCGCTCGAACAGTGTGCTCGGGTCGATCTCGGTCTCGCCGAGGAAGGACTGGATCTCGCCCTCGATGTGGTCCCGCAGCCAGGGGACGGCGGTGAACTGGGTGCGATGGGTCTCCTCGTGCAGGCACACCCAGAGCCGGAAATCGTGGGGCTGGACGTCGAGTTCCCGCTCCACGTGGACGATGTTGGGGGCCACGAGCAGCAGCCGCCCCCCGGAGCTCGTGCCTGCGGGGAGATCGCGGGTGGCGGGGGCGAACGTCTCGTACTGGCCGAGCACGCGGGAGGCGAGGAACGACAGCAGCATCCCGAGTTCGACACCGGTGACCTTGCCGCCGACCGCGCCGAGCACGGTTCCGCCGGGTGTGCCGGCACGGCGGTCCTGCATCTTCTCCAGCAGCGGCTTGAGGAGCTCGCGGAAGCCGGCGACGTTCGCCTTGATCCACCCGGCCCGGTCGACGACGAGGACCGGCGGTACCCCGGCCGGGGACTCGTCGTGCCCCTCGGCACCGGGCTCGGCCAGCCGGGTGAACGACCGCACGTGCTCCTCGGAGGACTTGGCGTGCCGGCGCAGCTCGGCGACGACGGCTCGCGCCTCGTCCCGGGTGACCTCGGGCCCCGGCCGCACAAGCCTGGTCGCGGTCGCCACCGCGAGATTCCAGTCGACCATCTCCACACCACCGATGCTCGTCATGGCTTCACGGTACGTGGTGCGCTGCGCTTGCGGAGAGGGGTTGAGGCCGGGAGTGCGGGTTCGCGGTGCGACGACCGGGACAACGGACGGGCTGGTCGCACTGCCTTGAGTCCTCCAGCGGGGCGTACGGGGCCTGGGCCCGTGGACCGGGCCCAGGAGTCCGGGCTCACGCACGGCGGCGGCGTACGGGTCGGAGGCTGCGGCCTTCGTACGACGAGCTGTCCGGTGACGCCGCGCGGGCCGCACCGCCAAAGCCCCGCCGGGACCGCCCCCCGGTCCGCGAGGTCAGCGGCAGCCGCAGTTGGCGACCGCCGATGCGAGGCGGTCCAGGGCCTTCTGGGCACCGCCGGGATCCGGGGAATCGGCAGTCATGAAGGCGAAGGTCAGGAGACGGCCGTCGGCGTCCACGACCGTACCGGCCAGGGTGTTCACCCCGGTGAGCGTGCCGGTCTTGGCGCGGACCATGCCCGAGCCCGCCGGGGCGTCCGCGTACCGGCTGCGCAGGGTGCCGCTGAAACCCGCCACCGGAAGGCCGGTGAGGACCGGTCGCAGCTGGGGCCGCTGCGGGTCCGCGGCCCGTACGAGCAGCTGGGCGAGGAGGGCCGCGGAGATCTTGTCGTCCCGGTCCAGGCCGCTGCCGTCGGCGAAGCGCGCACCGTCGAGCGGAAGGTCCAGCTTCTTGAGCCGGGCCGTCACGGCACGGCCCGCGCCCTCGAAACTCGCCGGCTCGTCGCCGGCGAGCGCGGTCTGCCGGGCGAGAGCTTCGGCGATGTCGTTGTCGCTGGTGGTCAGCGTCCGCTCGACGAGGGAGGAGAGGGGCAGCGACTGCACGGCGGCGAGCCGTTCGGACTTGGGGCCGGCGGTCGTACGGTGCGGATCGCCCTCGGTGTCGATGCCGCGGTCGCGGAGCAGCCCGGCGAACTTCTGGGCCGCGTCCACGGCCGGGTCGGCCACGCGCGGCGCCGGGCCACTGCCGCTGCCGTCGAGGCGGCTCTCGTCGGCCATCAGAGGGCTGACGGGGGCGATGTTCTCGTTGAGGCCGATCCGGTGCAGCTCGGGCCCGGAGTAGAGCGATGTGTCGTAGGCGACCGAGACCTTCTTCGTGCCGCGGTCCTTCAGGGCGCGGGCGGTCTCGTCAGCGAGGGTGAGCAGACTGGCGGGCTCCTCGGTGCCCGCGGCGGCCTTACCGTCCGTCTTCCGGGCCGTGAGGGTCGGGTCGCCGCCGCCGACCAGCACGACCTCCTCGTCGCCCGGGCCCGCGACGACGGTCGTCGCGATGCGGTGGTCGGGCCCGAGCGCGTCGAGCGCGGCCACGGCTGTGGCGATCTTGACGGTGGAGGCCGGGACCGCGACCTTGCCCGCGTCCGCGCCGTAGAGCTGCTTGCCGGTCGTGGCGTCGGCGATGGACGCCGTACGCAGCGGGCCGAGCGCCGGATCCTTCAGCAGTGGCGCCAGGGAGTCGGCGAGGCCGTCCCCGGTGGGCGGCGGCACCGGGTCCGGGGACGGGGCGGGGCCGGTGCCCGCGCCCAGCGCGGCCAGTACGGCGACGGCGCGGGGGGCGGCGCCGGCCGCCTTGCCGGAGCGCCCACCGGGCCGGTCACCGTGATGCTCGCCACCTGTACGTCCTCCGGCCGCTGCCAGCTCCCGCTCGGCCGTACGCTGACCGGAGTCCCAGGGACCGGCCACCGTGACCGCACCGGCCGCGACAACCAGTCCCACCAGGGCGGATACCACTGGAAGATGCCACTCCGGCTGCGCCCGCCACCGTTCGACCGCCCACCTGAACTGCCACGATCTGGCCTCGGGCACCTCGGACCAGCCCCTTTCGCCACCACACACCTGCGTGAGGGACACTTAACCACCCGAAGTAGTCCCTCCGGCCTCAGGGAGCGCGGAGGAAACGGCGGGTCGAGGACCGAGTCAGATGTGCGGCGTGTGGTGGTGACATGGTGTCGCCGCCACGAAGGGCGCAGCGGCGCAGCAGTGACTGTGCCGCGACGGCGCCGGGCAGTCGGGCGAGGGTCAGTGGCTCGCGACACCGCGGGCCCTGAGGCCGGAGGGGTTAACTGTTGATCATGGAGGAGCCACCCGTGGAGTTCGACGTCACCATCGAGATCCCGAAGGGTTCGCGGAACAAGTACGAGGTGGACCACGAGACCGGTCGTATCCGCCTCGACCGTCGACTCTTCACTTCGACCAGCTACCCGGCCGACTACGGCTTCGTGGAGAACACGCTCGGTGAGGACGGCGACCCGCTGGACGCGCTGGTCATCCTCGACGAGCCGACCTTTCCGGGGTGCCTGATCAAGTGCCGGGCGATCGGCATGTTCCGGATGACGGACGAGGCGGGCGGCGACGACAAACTGCTGTGCGTACCGGCGTCCGACCCCCGGGTGGAGCACCTGCGGGACATTCACCATGTGTCGGAGTTCGACCGCCTGGAGATCCAGCACTTCTTCGAGGTGTACAAGGACCTGGAGCCCGGCAAGTCCGTTGAGGGCGCGAACTGGGTGGGCCGTAGCGAGGCCGAGGCCGAGGTCGAGGCCTCGATCAAGCGACTTGAGGCCCAGGGCGGTAAGCACTGAGCTGCTGAGCTGCAGTTTTCTTACTTTTCAGGCGGGCGGCGCCCCCGGGGGGGGGGGCGCCCCTATTCCCTACCCCCCCCCCCTCCCGCGCGTTTTAACTCGCCCCCCCACCTCCCAAACCACCTCGGGGGGGGCTTTTACCCCCCACCCCCCCCGCCCCTTCTTCACGTATGGGGT